>JBJXGS010000043.1:0-10257 GCA_046160545.1 Burkholderiales bacterium | reverse complement strand
CGCCTATTCGGCCTTGAGGCCCGTTTCGGCGACAAAGCGGGCCCACAGGTCGATCTCGCCGGCAAGCCAGCTGTCCACCTGGGCAGGAGCCTGCGCCGGCAACCCCGACCCGCCGAGCGCCTCGATGCGGGTCACAACCTCGGGGTCGGCGGCGATGCGCGCGAGTTCGCGCGCCAGGCGTTCCACCGCCGGCCGCGGTGTCTGTTTGGGCACCAGCCACACGTACCAGGCGGTGACCAGCGATTCGCCGAAGCCTGCCTCGGCCATCGTGGGCACATCGGGGAACTGCTTGCTGCGCACCGGCGCGGCAATCGCCAATGCGCGCAACTTGCCGGCACGCACCTGCGGCGCCACCACGCCGAACGGCGCGTAGGCAAACTGCACCAGTCCGGACATCAGGTCCGGCAGTGCCGGCGGGTAACCCTTGTAGCCGACGCTGGTCAACTGGATTCCGGTGTTCTTCTGCAGGCGCATCACCCCGAGGGTCTGGGAGGTGCCGTTGCCGGCGTTGACAAAGTTGAGCTTGCCGGGACGCGCGCGAGCGTGGTCGACGAATTCCCTGAGCGTCTTTGGTTCCAGCGACGGCGGCACCACCACCAGGTTGGGCACCTGGCCCAAGAGCGCCACGCCGGCGAAATCCCGCGTCGGGTGCCACGGCAGGCCGCCAAAGGCCGGCAGGGCCGCGTGCGACAGGGTCGCCATCAGGAGCGTGTGGCCGTCGGCTTCCGCACGCGCCACCGCCTCGGTGCCGATGCTGCTCTGGGCACCGGTGCGGGACTCGACAATCACCGGCTGGCCGAGCGCCACGGCGAGCTTGTCGGTGGCGCTGCGCGCCATCAGGTCGACGATGCCGCCGGCAGGAAACGGCACGATGATGCGAACCGGCTTGGTCGGCACCCACTGGGCAAAGGCCGGTGCAGAGACAAGGATCAGCAGGCAGGCGGCACGGTGCAGGATGGATAGCATGGTTGTCATTCTCCCGGGAGATTCGATTGCTTACGGCAGCGCGGCGCGATGATCTCACTTCCAACGCTTGCTGATCGTCGGGCTCGGCCGCGTGAGCCGCCGCGCGTCGTCACAGATCAGGCCGTCGCCGGCACCACCACGCCCACCTCGCGTGCGTAGTCCAACCACGCCTCGATGAGTTCCTTTAGCTTGCCCGGCTCGGCGGCGGACAGGTCAGTGGTCTCGCCGGGGTCATTGGCCAGGTTGAAGAGCAGCCAGCGCTTGGCCGGCACGTCCGGGATCACGTTGTTGATGACCGCAGGCAGGTAGATGGCCTTCCAGTCGCCAATCTTGACGCCGCGGCCGTAGGCCAGCTCCCAGGCGATGCGTTCGTTAGGCGCATGGGCTTCGGCGGCGTCGCCGGCGAGCACGGCAGCCACCGAGCGGCCGCGCATGGGCAGCTGCATCGGCGGCGGTGCCGGATCCACGCCGGCCAACTGCAGAAGCGTCGGGGCGACATCCATGACGTGGATGAAGGCTTCGCTCTCGCCGCGCGGCGCGATGCCGCGGCCGCTGGCGAAGGCGCAGGTGCGCACCCCGCCTTCACTGGTGTAACGCTTGAAGAGGAAGAAGGGTGCGGACTGCGCCTGCGCCCAGCGCGGGCCGGTCGACGTATAGCTGGTCATGCGGCCGATATTGTCCAGGCGGTTGTCGGCGTTGGCCGTGATCCAGTCGCGCCAGGGCGGGGTCTTTTCACGCAGCGTGCCCGAAGGACCGTTGTCGGAAAAGTACAGGATGGTGGTGTTGTCGTAGCGGCCACTGCGTTTCAAGGCCTCGATCACGCGACCCACGGCGCGGTCCAGCGCGTGGACCATTGCTGCATAGACCTCCATCTTGCGCGCCTCAACCGCGCGCTGCTCGGGCGAGAGCTGATCCCACGGCTCACCGCCACGAATCTGTGCAGGACGCACGGTCCCGGCCGCCAGGCCCAGGGCGCGCATGCGCGCCAGGCGCTTCTCGCGCAGCGCCTCGGGCCCCTCGTCATACTTGCCGCGGTACAGCGCCACCAACTCCTCCGGCGCCTGCAGCGGGCTGTGCGGTGCGGTGAAGGCCAGGTAGGAAAACAGTGGCCGCGCATCGCCCGGCGCAGACTCGATGAATTCGATGAGCCGGTCGGCGAAAAAATCGGAGGAATACGCCCCCACCGGAAAGCGCACCGCCGCATCGTCCATGCGGTACACCGCTTCACCGTGGGTGCTGGCGGTCTCGGGCGTCTGGTCGCCGCCGTAGTGGTTGTGCTCCCCCTGCATGAGCGCCCAGGAGCGCTCGAAGCCGCGCGCGCGCGGCATGGACCGATACGGCGACTCCACTCCCAGATGCCACTTGCCGGCCATGACGGTGCGATAGCCGGCGTCGCGCAGTCGCTCCGGCAGGGTTGCGGCGCGATCGGTCAGGTAACCCTCGTAGCCTGGCTGGCCGGTCTGTTCCGGGGTGCGGATCTCGACCATGGTGCCCATGCCGACCTCGTGGTGGTCGCAGCCGGTCATGAGCATGGCGCGCGTGGTCGCGCACAGGGGCGAGGTGTGGAAGTTGGTCAGTCGTACCCCCCGACCGACGAGCGCGTCGAGGTTGGGCGTGTCGATCTCGCCGCCAAAGGCGGACAGGTCGGACCAGCCCATGTCGTCGACGACGATCACGAGAAAGTCGGGGCGCGGATTCTTCTGGCTTGTTGTCATGGGAATGCAGGTGGTGCGCCGTTGTGGCGCGTGACTCGATGAATGGCCGGTGGGCCGCAGCCAGCCATTTTGTCCGCAAGCACTGCGCGCGTCCAGCGCGGCGTGCGATAGCGCAATGTCGCCCGCGCCTGCGCGTCCGAGGCCTTCGCTATGATGTGATCGGCGCAGCGCGGTCCGCGCGGCGCAACCGACCTGGAAGAAAGGCACACGACATGGATCTGGGAATTCGCGGCCGCAAGGCGCTGGTATTCGGCGGCAGCCGCGGCATGGGGCGCGCCACCGCCCTGGTGCTGGCGTGCGAAGGCGTGCAGGTGACCATCGCCGCGCGCAATGCAACCGTGCTCGAACAAGCGGCAAGTGAGCTCACGACCGAGGCCGGCATCCCGGTGGCATTCGTGGTGGCCGATCTCACCCGTCCGGCCGGACGCGAAGCGGCGCTGGCCGCCTGCCCGGACCCCGACATCCTGATCAACAACGCCGACGGCCCGGCGCCGGGTGATTTTCGCGACTGGTCGCGCGAGACCTGGATCGAGACGCTGGATGCGACCATGCTGGGGCCGATCATGATGATCCGCTCCGTGATCGACGGCATGATCACGCGGCGCTTCGGACGCATCGTCAACATCAGCTCGCGCTCGGTCAAGAGCCCGCAGGCCGAACTGGGCCTGTCGAACGGCGCGCGCTCAGGCCTGGTGGGTTTCATCGCCGGGCTGTCGCGCCAGACCGTGCGCCACAACGTCACCATCAACAACCTCCTGCCGGGCATCTTCGCCAGCGACGCGCAGATCAACCATGTCAAGGGCTTGGTCGAGATGACCGGGCGACCATACGAAGAACTATGGCAGGAACGCGCGCGCTCCAACCCGGCGCTGCGCTATGGCGAGGTGCAGGAATTCGGTGCGTATTGCGCCTTCATATGCTCGGCGCATGCCGGCTACATCACAGGGCAGAACCTTCTGATCGACGGCGGCGCCTACCCCGGCACGTTCTAACGCTGCTGCCGGCGCGGCGCTACGCGAAGCGCCGCGCGGAAAACGCCTCCAGCGGCACCGCGGGGCCGCGCGCAGCCACCAGGTCGGCGATGACGCGCCCGGTGGTCGAGCCGCCACACATGCCGACATGCCCATGGCCGAACGCGTACAAGGCGTTGGCGAACTTCGACGAGGGGCCGATGACCGGCAGGGAATCCGGCATGCTCGGCCGAAATCCCAGCCAGCGCGTGATGCGCGCGTCGTCGTCGGCGCAGGCGGCCAGTCCGGGAAAGAGCGCGCGGCCTTGCTTCATCAAGAGCGCGGCGCGGTTCCAGTCCGGCGGCGCATCCAGTCCGGCCAGCTCGACCGTGCCGACCAGGCGCAGGCCCATGTCCATGGGAATCGCGCCGAAATTGCCGTCCACGTACATCATCGGCGTGCGCGGGCGCTTTTCGGGGTCGCCCACGACGACGTGATAGCCGCGCTCGGTGTCCAGCGGCAACCGGTCACCGAGCTTCGCCGCCAGGGGCTTCGACCAGGCGCCGGCCGCCAGCACCACGTGCGAGGCATGCACCAACCCCTGTTCGGTGGCCACCGCGGTGACCTGCGCGCCGTTGTCCTCGAAGCCGATGACGCGCTCCTGCAGGACGCGCGCACCGCGGCTCACGGCATGGCCGATGAGTGCCTTGACCAGACCGTGCGGATCGGAGGTGTGGCCGTTCTCGCGGATCAGGCGTGCGCGCCTGACCTGCGGACCCAGGTCGGGCTCCATTTCCCTGAGCGCGGGGCCGACGATGTCTTCGATGCCCACGCCGTTGCGCCGGCGAATGTTGGTGGCCAGCGCATCGCGCTGCCAGGCCGCGTCGCTGGCGTAGACATAGAGCATGCCCTGCGCGTGCACCAGGTGCCCGGCGCCGGCGTCGCGCACGATCGGCGCGTAGTTGGCGAGCGACTCACCCAACAGCGCGCGCAGCGCTCGTGCCTGGGCTTCGACCTTATGCTGCGCGGAGGCCGCGACAAAGCGCCTGAGCCATGGCATGAGCTGCGGCAGGTAGGACCAGCGGATCGTCAGGGGCCCGGCGGAATCCATCAGCCAGCCCGGCACCTTCCTGACCACGCCGGGCATCGCCACCGGGATGATCGAGGAGGCAGAGAACATGCCGCCGTTGCCGAACGAGGCGCCCATGCCCGGTTCGCCGTGGTCGATCAGCGTCACCGCGCGGCCGTCGCGCTGCAGGTAGGCCGCGGCACAGGCGCCGATGATGCCGGCGCCGATGATGACGACCGGTGGCGCGCTCACGTTTTTCCGCGCGCGGCGAACGCGGCGCGCGCGGCGCGCGCCTCGGGGCTGGTGGCCGCGGCGATGATCTGGTCGTGCGCCATGTAGCCGGTGGCATGGTTCAGTGCCGTCGCCGCGGCATTGGCCGATTCCTTGCTCATGCGCACCGCGGCTGCCGGCATGGCAAGGGTCTGCGCCGCCACTTCCAGCGCGCGCGCCAGCGCTCCACCTTTTGGCGCGCGGTAGTCGATGAGGCCCATGTCCAGCGCCTCGGCTGCGGTAAAGCGTTCGCACAGGATCGTCAGGCGCTTGGCCCTGGCCGGACCGACCAGATTGGTCAGGCGCGGGATGGTGCCCCAGGTGAGCGGGATGCCCAGCGCGATCTCGGGCAGCGACACGAAGGCATCGTCGGCCATGACGCGCCAGTCACAGGCGAGCGACAACGCTAGACCGCCGCCGACGGCATAGCCCTCGATGGCGACGATGCTGATCTGCGGCAGCTCTTCCCAGGCCTTGCACAGGCGAAACCCGGTGGCGGCGTTTTCGCGGCGCTCGACCGCGCTCAGCTTGTCACCCTCCCAGGCGGCACTGTCCTTCAGGTCGGCACCGGCAGAGAAGCAGGTCGCGTCGCCGGTGAGAATGACCACATCGATATCGGTGCGTTCGGCGAGCAGTCGCGCTTCGCGGGTCAGGTCGCGCATGAGCCGGCGCGACAGCGCGTTGCGCGACTGCGGGCGATCCAGGCGCACGATCGCCAGTCGGTCGCGAAACTCCACGCGGTGCAAGGCCCCGGTCATCGCGCCGCCCTAGGCATTGAGCGCGCGCCGCAATTCGGCAGCGCACAGGGCCACGGCGGTGCTGGCTTCATCGAGCACCCGGCCCATGGTGATGAAACCGTGGATCTGCCGCTCGAAGCAGACATACATCGCCTGGCTGCCCGCTGCGGTCAGCTTGGTTGCGTATTCCATGCCCTCGTCGCGCAGCGGATCGAACCCGGCCGTCAACACCAGGGCCGGCGGCAGGCGCGCATGGTCGGAAGCCAGGAGTGGCGAGGCGCGCGGGTCGATGTCATGCTGCACGTCATCGATGTAGTGATCGTGAAAATATTGCATGGTGTCGCTGGTCAGCAGGTAGCCCTGGCCGTTGGTGGTGTGCGACGGCTGGCCGCGACGCATGTCGGTGGCAGGGTAGATGAGCAGCTGGTAGACCACGGGCAGGTCGCCGGCGTCACGTGCAAGAAGCGCCACCACCGCCGCCAGGTTGCCGCCGGCGCTGTCGCCACCGACGGCCAGGCGCGCTGCGTCGACCTTGAGGGTGGCGGCGTTGCGCCTCACCCAGTAGGTGGCGGCCAGGCAATCGTCCACCGCGCCAGGGAAGCGATGCTCCGGCCCCATGCGGTAGTCGACCGAGACCACAGCGATGCCGGCGGCGTTGGCGAGCTGCCGGCACAGCACGTCGTGGGTATCCAGGTCACCGATGACCCAGCCGCCGCCGTGGAAGTACACCATGACCGGCAGCACCGCATCTTCCGCGACGGACTGCGGGCGAAACAGGCGCAGCGGCACTTCGCCCTCCGGCCCCGGGCAGCCCAGGTCGCGTACCCGCGCCGGCGGCGCTTCGGGCTGTGTGTAGGCGCGACGGTCGCGGTACATGCGGCGCGCTTCCACCGGCGGCAGGGTATGGGTGGCCGGCAGGCCGGAGGCCGCAACCATGTCGAGGAGCATGCGCGCTTGCGGGTGCAACATGAAATGCCTCTTGAACTTGTCTGGGAGGCCGCGAATTTACCCCACCCGCCCGAAGCCGGACTACACTGACCGCCGAGTGCCGTCGGGAAAGCCCATGAGCCGCAAGACCATCGAGACCTTCTACTCGGCCTTCGCCGACCTGGACGGCAAAGCCATGCAGGCCTGCTACGCCGAGGACGCCAGCTTTCGCGACGAGGCTTTCACGCTTGCCGGCCGGCGCGAGATCGGCGGCATGTGGCGCATGCTGACCGACACCACCCGCACCCGCGCACGCGACGCCTGGAAGCTCACCTATTCGCAGGTCACCGATGCGAGCGCGCACTGGGAGGCGCACTATCGCTTCACCGCCACCGGGCGCCTGGTGCACAACATCATCGAGGCGCGTTTTTCCTTCGACGACGCCGGCCTCATCAAGACCCATGTCGACAGCTTCGACTTCTGGCGCTGGTCGCGGCAGGCGCTCGGCGCGCCCGGGATGCTTTTGGGCTGGACACCTTTTCTGCGCGCCAAGGTGCGCCAGCAGGCCGCCGCCAACCTGAAAAAATTTCTCGCCGCCAATCCGTGATCCTCCCCGCGCCCTACGCCGCAGAGCATTTGCCGAAGGGCCTGCGCTCGCGCTTCGTAGAAGGCGTCGAGGGAATGCGCATGCACCTGCTCGAGGCCGGCGAACCCGGACAGCCGGCAGTGCTGCTGCTGCATGGCTTTCCGGAACTGGCCTACAGCTGGCGCAAGGTGATGCCGGCGCTGGCCGGTGCCGGCCATCACGTCATCGCACCCGACCAGCGCGGCTACGGTCGCACCACCGGCTGGAGTGCTGACTACGACGGCGACCTGCGGCCCTTCAACATGCTGTCGCTGGTGCGCGATGCCCTGGCGCTGCTGCATGCGCTGGGCGTGAAATCGCTACGCGCGGTCATCGGCCATGACTTCGGCTCGCCAGTGGCGGCATGGTGCGCGCTGACCCGGCCCGTCGTGTTCGGCTCGGTGGTGCTCATGAGCGCGCCCTTCGCCGGCCCGCCCGGCTTCGGCCCCGCCGACGATGCGGTGCGTCGCACGCTGGACGGCTTGAGCGCACTGGAACGCCCGCGCAAGCACTACCAGTGGTACTACTCGATGCGCGCGGCAAATGCCGACATGCTGCATGCGCCGCAGGGCCTGGCGGCCTTCCTGCGTGCCTACTATCACGTCAAGAGCGCCGACTGGGCGCCGAACCGTCCCGAGGCTCTGGGCGCCTGGAGCGCCGCGGCCCTGGCGCGCCTGCCGACCTACTACGTCATGGACGCGGGAGAGACCATGGCACAGACGGTCGCGCCGCACATGCCGAGCCGGGCCGAAGTCGCCGAGTGTGCCTGGCTGACCGGGGCGGAACTGGCGGTCTATGCCGACGAGTACGCGCGCACCGGGTTCCAGGGCGGCTTGCAGTGGTATCGCTGCGGCACCTCGGGGACGTTCACGCCGGACATGCGTCTGTATGCGGGGGCACGCATCACGGTGCCCGCGCTATTCATCGCCGGAAAGAGCGACTGGGGGACCTACCAGAAGCCCGGCGATTTCGAGGCCATGCAATCGACCGCCTGCGAACGCTTTGAAGGCGCACACCTGATCGAGGGCGCCGGGCACTGGGTGCAACAGGAACAGGCACAGGCGGTCAATGCCCTCCTGCTCGAATTCCTCGGGCGCCGCGCCAGCCGCTGACACCGCCGCTCCGGGGCGCAGAACCAGGCCTCATAGAATGAGGCCAGGAGAATCCACATGCGCAAACTTTCCCTCGCACTCATCGCATCCGCGCTGCTGCTGCCCGCCGCCGCGTCCGCCCAACCCGCCACGTATCCGAGCCGCCCCATCACCATGGTGGTCTCGGTGTCCGCCGGCGGCTCGATCGACACCATCGCCCGCGCCCTGGCCGAGGAGATGGCGCGCGGCCTGGGTCGGCCCATCGCGGTCGAGAACCGGCCGGGTGCCAATGGCAACCTGGCCGCCGCCGCGGTGGCGCGCGCGCAGGCCGACGGCCATACCCTGCTGGTCACCGGCGGGAGCACGCTCAACCTGAATCCGCACCTGTATCGCAAGCTGCCCTTCGATCCGCAGAAAGACTTGGCGCCGATCACCCTGACCGCGCGCACCAACCTGATCCTGGTGGTGCATCCCAAGCTCAATGTCGATTCGGTCGAGGGCCTCATCGCAATGGCCCGTGCACAGCCGGGCAAGCTCAACTACGGCAGCGCCGGCAACGGCAGCCTGATGCACATCGCCACCGAGCTTTTCAACTCGGCGGCCGGCGTCGACACCCGCCATATCCCCTACAAGGGCCTGGCCCCCGCGGTCACCGACATCCTGGCCGGCAACATCGATTTCATGTTCGATTCGGCCACCACCGTCGGTCACATCAAGGCCGGCAAGCTCAAGGCGCTGGCGGTGGTCGGGCCCAATCCGCTGCCCGCACTGCCGCAGTTGAAGGTGCTCGCCAGCCACGGCATCCGTGGCGTCGAAGTCGCCTCCGGCTGGCATGGCATGTTTGTGCCGGCCGGCACGCCGCCGGAAATCGTCGCGCGCCTGAATTCCGAGGCGGTCAAGGCCCTCAACCTGCCCGCCATCCGCGAGCGCGTGGCCGCGCTCGGTGCGGAGCCGGCTTCGAGCACGCCCGGCGAACTAGCCGCGATCCTGGCGCGCGACCTCGAACGCCTGGGGCCGATCGTCAGGAAGACCGGCGCAACGCTGGATTGACGCGCTTCTTCGCAACGCCGCGGCTGGAGCGCGCAGCGTATTCCTAGGTCACCCCGCCGGTGCGCGCGTTGCTCTGGCTGCGCCAGGCGCCGCTGGCCATGATGCGCTCGAAGACGATCGAGGCATCGAGCACCTGTTCGTACGAGAGCGTGAGCGGGGTGAAGCCGAAGCGCAGGATGTCGGGAGCGCGAAAGTCGCCCACCACGCCGTCGGCGATGAGTGAGCGCATGATGGCAAAGCCGTTGGCATGGCGAAACGACACCTGGCTGCCGCGCGCATCGGCCGCGCGCGGGCTGGCCAGCAGCAGATCGTGATCGGCGGCGAACCATTCGACCCACTCGATGAAGCACTCGCACAGCGCGACCGACTTCTTGCGCACCGCGTAGAGATCGGTCTTCTCCCAGATGTCGAGCGAGGCCGCCAGCGGCACCGAGGCGATCACCGGCTGCGTGCCGCACAGAAAACGCTGCATGCCTTCGGCCGGACGGTAATCGATGCCGAACTCGAAGGGGTCGGCATGGCTCATCCAGCCGGTAAGTGGCTGGATCGCCTGCTGGATGTGACGCGCGGCGCAATAGACGAAGGCCGGCGCACCCGGCCCCGAATTCAGGTACTTGTAGGTGCATCCGACCGCGAAATCGACCTTGCACCGATCGAGCTCGACCGGGAAGGCGCCCGCCGAGTGCGCGAGATCCCAGATCATCAGCGCGCCCTGCGCCTGCACGCGCCTGGTCACCTCGGCCATGTCGTGGCGCGCGCCGGTGCGAAAGTCGACCTGGGTCAGGAGCACGCACGCGGTATCGGTGTCGACGAGTTCGTCGAGCGTGCCGTCGCGCCCGGCGAGCACGAGTTCGGTC
>JBJXGS010000042.1:0-4270 GCA_046160545.1 Burkholderiales bacterium | reverse complement strand
GTTGGCGAGCCGGCTCTCGCTTCTGGCCAGTTCGCGCAGATTCCGGTCTGCCTGTAGCAGATAACGCAGCCGATGGCCGATAAGGTTTTCCTGCAAGGGCTTGGTGGCGAAGTCGGTCGCGCCGCAGGTGAATGCGCGCCGGATCGAATCGGTGTCCTGCGCGGCGGTGAGCATCAGGACAGGCACATGGCGCGCGGTGGAGCGCGCGCGCAAGGCTTTGCAGAACTCGAAGCCGTCCATCACCGGCATGGTCGCATCGGTAATCACGATGTCGGGTTGCAGCGTGCGGAAGCAGCGCAACGCCTGGGCACCGTCGCTGGCGGTTTCGACCTCGAACCCCTCCTCTTGGAGAGTGACCTCCAGCACCTCGCGCAGGATTTCGTCATCGTCGACAATCAACGCCAGCGGCTTGCGGAGATTGGCCGGCGCGTCCGGCGCGGGCATGAGCACCACTGGCGGTGCCGGCAGGGCTGGTTTGACGATGCTGGTGGCAAGTGCGTCCATGATGTTCATCCTCGTGCGGGGGGGGCAGACCAAAGTGAGATCGTTCATGCGGGTAACGCTAGTTCTTCCAGGTTCGGCAGGACCACGCGCGCGGCCAGCGCGCGGACCCGCGCCAGCTCAGGCTGCGTCGCCGCGAGGTTGCCCTGTCGGGCGTGCTGCTCGACGGCGCGTGCCGATTCGGTGAATTCGTCGTAGCCGACTGAACCCGCGGAACCGGCGAGCCAGTGCCCGAATTGCGCGATCGCCGCGCAATCACCGTCCTGGCCTGCTTTTTCTACAGCGTCGAGCTTCAGATGCAGTTGCTCGACGAAGCGATGAATGATCGGAACGAAGCGCGGCTTGTTCGCCAGACGTGACACCATCGGCTCGCTGGCCGTCTCTTCAGCATCTTCCGGATCCGGAATCGGCGCAGTTGTCCCGGTCTGCGTGATGGCCGCATCGGCTGCAAGGTCGATCTTTTGGCCGCCCAGGAACTCGGCGACTACGGTCAGCAGTCTGTCGATATCGACGGGCTTGGTAATGTAGGCGCTGCATCCTGCTGCTTGCATTTCCTTCTCGTAGCCGGCCATCGCGTTGGCCGTCAGGGCAATGATCGGCAGGGTGAATCCGCGGCTGCGCAGCTCGCGCGTCGCACCGTAGCCGTCGAGCACCGGCATCTGCATGTCCATCAACACGAGGTCAAAGCCGCCGGCGGCCACTTTGTCGACGGCGATCCGGCCGTTCTCGGCGGTGTCGACCCACAGGCCCTGTTCGGCGAGCACCAGGGTGACCAGTTCGCGGTTCTCCGGGCCATCGTCGACCACCAGGACGCGTGCCGCCGGGATCTGCCAGCGATCCTGGCCGGCATCCGGCGCGGCGGCGTGCTGCGCCTCGAGGTCGGCTGTCTCAAGCATTTGCACCCCGGCGACAGGCCCACTGTCGAACGAGAGTGTAAAGACGCTGCCCTCGCCGATGCGGCTTGCGGCAACCAGGTCACCGCCCAATGCGCGCGCGAACTTGCGACTGATCGTGAGCCCCAGCCCGGTGCCGCCAAAGCGTCGCGTTATCGAGGCGTCGGCCTGGGTGAAGGGATCGAACATGCTTTCCAGGCGATCTGCCGCGACGCCGATGCCGGAGTCGTGCACCTCGATCAGATAGCGGCCGGCGGTGCCGAGTGCCTCGAAATCCAGCACTACGCGCACACCGCCGGACTGCGTGAACTTGATGGCGTTGGACAAGAGGTTGAGGATGATCTGGCGCAGTCGCGCCGCGTCGGATTGAACCGTCGCCGGTACCGGCCGGCGCATCTCAATGGCAAGCGTGATGGTTTTTTCGGCGGCCTTGACGCTCAGTTCGAGCAGGGCCTGGCGCGCGATCTCGTGCGGGGAGCAACTTGCCGACTCGACCTCCATATGCCCGGACTCCACTTTGGACAAATCGAGGATGTCGTTGATCAGCGCCAGCAGGTGCCGGCCGCTGGTATGAATGGTGTTCAGGTAATGGGTCGATTCACGTTCGCCCTTGCTGTAGCCGCGCTTCAGGAGTTCGGTAAAGCCGAGGATGGCGTTCATCGGCGTGCGTATCTCGTGACTCATGTTGGCCAGGAACTCGCTCTTGGCACGGTTGGCTGCGTCGGCTTCGTCACGCGCCTCCTGGAGCGCGACTCGCGAGGATTCGATCTGCGTGATGTCCTCGAGGCTGATGAGCACCCCGCCGGTCCTGCCGCCGGCCGCCAGAACCGGCGAGCAATTGACCGTGAACGTGCGCACCTTGCCGTCGGCGGCGGCCAGGCACAACGTGTTGCCGCGTTGCACCTCCGCGCTCGCCAGTGCGCGTTCCCACGGCGGCTCAGCCTTGAGCGGCTTGCCTGATTCGTCCAGCCAGGCGATGCCTGCGGCCGGTCTGCCCAGGAGTTCTTCGTGGCTCTTGCCGAGGATCTGCGTAAGCGCCTGGTTGGCCAGGACGATGTTGCGGCGCGGGTCGATGACCAGGAGGCCTTCGGTGAGGGTGTCGAGCGCCGAGCGCACCCGTCCGGGTATTGCCGTCGAGGGATCGAGTTGCCGCAGGACGCGGCCAAGGTAGACGTAGAAGACGATGAAGCACAGTGCCGCGCATAGCAGGGTCAGGCGTAGCCAGGGCAGTTCGAGGAGACCTGCGATGCCGGTTGCGGTCAGCGGGCGAAAGCGGAACTCGACCCGCCCCCACGGTTGCGCTCCGGCCCATACCGGCACCTCGATCTGCGCGTCGCCGACCTTGGCGAGTTCGATCGGGGTCCAGTCCTCTGCGTGGCGGCCGACGCTGACCACCAGGCGCTCGTCGCGGGTGCGCACGCCGATGGAGACGATGTCGGGGTTGCGCTTCATGATGAACTGGAGAACGCTCTCCAGCCTGCGCGGGTCCTCGGAACCGATGATCGCCGTGCTGCTCGCGGCGACCGATTCGGCCAGTGCTACGCGACCGGCGCGTACTGCCTCGGTGCGGTCCGGGATCAGCCCGAGGAAGGACGCGGCGACCAGGGCGCTGCTGACCACCGAGACCAGGCCCATTGAAATCAGGAATTTGGGTCCGAGCTTCATCGTTCAATACCCCCGTAGCGCCTCGCGCGTCTGGTCGGCATCCTCAGGCGGCGTGTCGAAGAGTTCGTCGTCGGCCTCGTCGTCACCGCCACTCGACAGGACCGGCAAGGGATCGAGCACACGCCAGGCCGGCAGCGAAGACAACAGGCTGCCCATGAGGACGCCGCTGCGCACCATCCACAACACGTAGGCAACCGACAGGCCCAAGGTGACGCCGGTCGCGGTGATGGCGAAACTGCGCTCCATGTCGAAATCCTGGCGCACGTCCTCGCGCAAGCGGTCGAGTTGATCGATGAAGCCCTGCGCACGCAGCGAGGTCAGGACCTGCTCGAAGGTTGCGCGACTGCCCTCGGCGCGGACGTTCGAGGAAAGGATCTCGTCGACCAGCGTGACGATGTCCGCCAGCAACGTCCGGCGCTCGCCTGACTGGAAGTTCACCAGCTGCGCCTCAGTGAGCGATGTCGATGTCGCCTCCGTGGCCGCCGCCTGGCGCGCGAGAGTGACGAATTCCGCGGTGTCTACGATCGCGATCAAAGTATCGGCAGTCGCGGCGTCCGGATCGGTCGTGGGCGCGGCCGGGCGCGATGGCGCGGAGCTCGCTGCGGGCGGCGGCGCGGAGGTGGCGCTTGCAGGCACGACGGCATCTACCGGAGTCGGCGGCGGTGCGGCCGCGGCCGGCGGCGGCGTGGCGTCCGCGATGATCAGAACCGGTGGCGCTTCCGCAGCCGGGGTTGCGGGCACGGGGGCTGCGAATGTCAACGTGCGCGCAGTGATGTCGATATCAATCCCGCCGTTGGCCGTGCCGCCATCGTCCTGCACTTGAAATGTGAAGGCGACTGTGTTCGTCGATGTCGGGGTGAACACCAGGCGGCCCAGGTTGATGTCGGCCACGCTGATGGCCTGGTTTACGCTGACCGGCGCGCCGTTGTAGCTCAGAGTGCCTGAGCCGGGCAGGGAACTGATGCGTACCGCGCCGAATGCATTGGCGGGCGTGTCGTTGGCATTGGTGAAACCGAAATCGGCGACGCTGACGGTGTAGGCAACCCCCTCATTGATGGTCACCGTATTGCTGGTGCCGGCCGGGGCGTCATTGACCGCGGTGACGTTGACGGTCAGGGTGTTGGGCGAGGTGTCGAGGTCGCTGCCGCCATTGGCGGTGCCGCCGTCGTCCTGGACCTGGAAGGTGAAGGAGGCGTAACCCGTGCCATTGG
>JBJXGS010000041.1:0-25087 GCA_046160545.1 Burkholderiales bacterium | reverse complement strand
CGGTCTTGACCGGCGTATCGCGGGAGACACGCATCATGAACGACGAGCCCTTCGGCCCGATCTCCCCCATCGTCGCCTTCAAGACCTTCGACGAAGTCGCCACCGAGGCCAATCGCCTGCCGTGGGGATTGGCCTCGTACGCCTACACGACCTCGCTCAAGACCGCCGGTGCCATCAGTTCGGCCATCGAGTCAGGCATGGTGTCGATCAATCACCACGGCCTGGCGCTGCCCGAGACCCCCTTCGGCGGTGTCAAGGACTCCGGCTACGGTTCCGAGGGCGGCAGCGAGGCGATCGACTCGTATCTCAACTTCAAGTTCGTGACGCAGATGATGTAGAGTTCCACGCAGTCAGCTGCTAACAACCAGTTGAAAAAAAGCCCCGCGTCAGCGGGGCTTTTGACTAATGCGAAAGACTGCTACGCTAGGCGCGCTTGCGGCGGCCAAGGCCGATCCCGGCCAAAGCCAAACCCAGAAGAGCCAACGATCCAGGCTCCGGCACATTGTTGCGCGCACCACCCCATTCGACATTGTCGATGATCGGTGACCACGACTGTCCACTCTGGCTCAGCGAAAACCCGCCGATCCCGCCAGCGTCCTCCCAGCCCGCAAATACCGGGATGCCATCAGAGCCAAGAGATATCCCGGATAGCGTGCCGATGATCGTGGTGTCGTCCGCAGCAAGAATGTCGATGCTCGCGGTTGCGCCGAATCCGCTGAAAGCGCGAAGATCCAGCCCGAAGGCGGTGACAGCAGAGGTGAAGTCAACGACCAGAGGTTGGGCCGAAGGCGCCCCTATCAAGAACTCCCGCGACGGGGCGCCAAAGTAACCGGCGTCATCCCATTGGAAACCGCCGCCGGCGGTCTTGACGAGCGAGATGCCCGCGTTGACCAATCCCGGGCCTTGGCCATCACAGACCGACGACGCGTTGAGCACATTGCCTGTATCGCAAGAAACAACAGAGGCGCCCCCGGCAGGAAGTGAATAGGCCTCAAAGGTCTCGACTGTACCGGGGCCGCCAAGCAGTACCTGCAGGGCCGCGCGGCTGGCGATCGGCGCCGCATTTGCGCTGCCTACCAAGGCGAGTCCAAGCGCCCCTGCAATTGCGAGTTTTCCAAGCTTTGACATGTTTTTACTCCTAGGAAAAGATCCTGATCGGATCACGTACAACGAATAAGCAATTCTCAGGCCAAAAAATAAAAACCTATCCAAAACAATGAGCTAAAAAAAAGCAGGCCGCCGGGCGACGGTGGGTGTAAAGTTTTCCAACACCATTCAATCGGATCAATTCGCCACTAGCGGCCGCCGCTTCCACACTTTTGTCGCTTGCTCAAAGGCGTAGGCAAGCTGCAAGACCGCGAAGTCCGCGTTGCGCCGCCCGACGATCTGGATGCCGACCGGCAGACCCTCCGCGGTAAACCCTGCAGGTACCGAGATCGCCGGATGACCGGTGATGGTGAGGTAGTAGCAGCTCTTCATCCAGTCCAGGTAGGTGGCAAGCTTCTCGCCATTGATCT
Organism: Burkholderiales bacterium; assembly: GCA_046160545.1. GTDB lineage: Bacteria > Pseudomonadota > Gammaproteobacteria > Burkholderiales > JAEUOS01 > JAEUOS01. The sequence continues at coordinate 23,570 of JBJXGS010000041.1, read as the reverse complement.
CGGTCACGTACTCCTCGTCGATCGAAAATGGCGGCACCTGGTTGACCACCGTGACCAGGTACTCCCATTTCTCGAAAAAGGCCGAGACGCGCTCGTAAATGCGCGAGCGCTCGGCGTCCGCCCGGGCGATGTCGGCCGCGGACAATTTGCGTCCGGCCTCGATGTTCCAGATCACCGTTTCCTTGAGCAGGTCGCGATGATTGTCGAGGTAGGCGCCGTTGTTGAGTTCGAAGAGGTGGGCGCGCAGATTGAGGAAGACTTCGTGGGCACCGCTGAAGTCGGGCACCGTGTCGTCCATCACGCAACCCAGTGCGGCGAACACCGGGCGCTGCGCGGCGATGATCTCCTCGACGCGGCGATCGACCGGCACCTGGCCGCCGAAGCCGGGGGAGAACGCGACCTTGACGCCCTTGAAGTCGCGCCCCAGAGGCGCACGGAACACCGCCCCGGGCTCCATGAGCGAGATCGGCACGCGGTCGTCCGGACCGGACTGCACCGAGAGCAGGAGTGCCGTGTCGGCAACGGTGCGCGCCATTGGTCCCTCGACGCCCAAGTTGCCCCACAGGTGCTTGGTCGGCCAGGTCGGCACGCGCCCCGGCGAAGGACGCAGGCCCACGACATTGCAGAAGTTTCCCGGATTGCGCAGCGACGCGCCGAGGTCGCTGCCATCTGCGATCGGCACCATGCCGGTGGCGAGCGCCACGCCGGCGCCGCCCGAGGACCCGCCGCAGGTCTTGCTGAGGTCGTAGGGATTCCTGGTCGCGCCGAAGACCGCGTTGAAGGTCTGCGAGCCGGCGCCGAATTCCGGCGTATTGGTCTTGCCCACGCAGACCGCGCCCGCATCCCAGGTGCGGTCGACCACCAGCATGCTGCGCTCGGGCACCTGGTCCTTGAAGATCGGCGAACCCATGGTCGTGCGCATGCCGCGGGTCAAAAAGAGGTCCTTATGCGCGACCGGCAAGCCGTGCAGGGGCCCGAGCGCCTCGCCCCTGGCCTGCCTGGCATCGGCGGCGCGGGCCCGCGCAAGCGCGCCCTCGGCATCGAGCGTGACAATCGCGTTGACCTTGGGGTTGACGCGGTCGATCTGCGCCAGGTGCGCCTGCGTCAGCTCGAGCGCCGAGATGCGCTTGTCGCGGACCATGGCGGCCTGTTCGGTGGCGGGGAGAAAACAGAGTTCAGCGGGGTTCATCAGGAAACCGATCAAATGTTGATGAGAAAGTCTTTCAGGCGCCCAAGATCCGGTTCGAATCCCAAGCCGCTGGCGCCGCTGATTGTGGCCCATCCGTCGACCACATCGAGCCTCAGTACTTCTTCGCGCAGCGGATTCGGATTCGCATCGACCTCGACGAACCCGCCCTCGCCCATGGCAGCGCGCAAGTGCATCGAGTGCGCCAGGCCGATGCCGCCGGCGAGCCAGTGCGGACAGAACTCGATACCCTTGGCAAGCGCATGTCGTGCGACTGCCCGGCAACCGGTCAGGCCACCCCATTTGCCGACATCGGGCTGCACAAAGCGCAGAAAGCCCGTCTCGATGGCAGCGTGAAACGCCGCTTCGCCGCGCAGGTTCTCGCCTGCTGCCAGCGGTAGCGCGCAATCGCGCGCCAGTGCGGACCAGTCGGCAAGCGCCTCGTCGGCGGCCATCGGTTCTTCGACCCAATGTGGCCTCAAGTCGGCCAGCGCCGCAATGCGCGCGCGCGCATCACCGGGGTTCCAGGCCTGGTTGGCATCGATCATGATGGGCGTATCGGGTCCGAGCGCGTCGCGCAGGGCCGCGAGATTGGCGCGATCAAGGACCGGATCGAAACCGACCTTGAGCTTGAAGGCGCGGTAGCCATCCTGCCAGCGCTGCTGGGCGATTTCGAGCACGCGTTCGGGTCCGATACCGCTGGCGTATACACGCACACGGTTGACGCCTTCGCCGGGTCGCGCAAGCAGTTGCCACAGCGGCACTCCGGCACGGCGTGCCGCCAAGTCCCAGAGCGCCTGGTCGATCGCGCCGATGATCTGCGCAAACGGTCCCGGCTCGCCGCACTGTATGGCCATGCGCCGCGTGCGCGCCTCAAGTTGCACGCGCACCGCCGGCGGGTCATCGTCGGGCAGGTCGACTACGAGAGGAACAAAGATCGAGGACAAAAGGCGGGCGCGGTGTTCGGCACCGACCTGCGGAAAATTGCAGAACACCTCGCCCCAGCCGAAGGCACCGTCGCTTGCCGTTATGCGCAGGAACAGCGCCGGGCGATTGCTCATCGCGCCGAATGCGTTCCTGACCTGGTTTGCGACAGGAGCACGAAAGACCCAACGTTCGAGCTTGGCGATGGTCATGGGAAGCGCGGCGCGTTGACGAGTCTGGCAGTATATTCATCAGTCCCTATATGGCCCGCCCCTCAAAGGTTCCACGATGCGTCTAGTAATTGCAGTCTGCGCCCTTGCGCTCGCGATGCTCGCCGCGAGCTCGCATGCGCAGCCCTATCCGAACAAGCCGATACGCTTAGTCGTTCCTTTCCCGCCCGGCGGCGCCACCGACGCATGGGCGCGCATCGTGCAGGTGCGCCTGGGCGAGGCCCTCGGCACCAGCATCCTGATCGACAACCGCGGCGGCGCCGGAGGCATGATCGGCGCCGAGATCGTCGCCAAGTCGGCGCCTGACGGTTACACGCTGCTCCTGGGCAACATCGCCAACATGGCGATGAACGTCGGCGTCTACCCTTCCATGCCCTACGACCCGCTGCGCGACTTCACGCCCATCATGCACACCGTGGACGTGAACTACGTGCTGGTCGTGCATCCCGGAGTGCCAGCGACCAACCTGAAGGAGCTGATCGCACACGCCAAGGCCAACCCGGGCCGGCTCACCTACGGCTCGGCCGGCGCCGGCAGCGCGCCGCACCTGGCAACCGAACTCCTGAAGCAGCGCGCCGGAATCTTCATCGTGCACATTCCCTATCGCGGCGGCGGGCCGATGGTGGCAGACCTGCTGGGCGGGCAGATTCAACTCGGTATCGGCGATCAGGCCAACCTGATGCCGCAGGTGCGCGCCGGCAAGTTGCGTGCCCTGGGTGTGGGCAGCAAGAACCGCTCACCGGTCTACAAGGACCTGCCAACGATCGCCGAGCAGGGTTTCCCGGGTTACGAAGCGGGTGCCTGGCAAGGTATCGTCGCGCCTGCCGGGCTGCCGCCGGATATCGCAAGGCGCATCAACGAGGCACTCGCGCGCGCGATGGCACTGCCGGAGGTGCGCGAAAAGATGGTCGGCGCCGGGCTGGAGATCGTATCCAGCAGCCAGGAGCAGTTTGCGCGCCACATTCGCGACGAGATCACCAAGTGGGTCAATGTGGCCAAGGCCGTCGGCGCCAAGGCCGAGTGAGCCTGCGCGCCGCGCGGCAGCACAAGCACTTCAGCAACATACAAGGACAACAACAATGATCGAAGAAGTCCCCGTCATCCAGCGCCGTCCGATCCAGCGGCCAAGCGCAGAACAGGTTGCCGCGATCGTCGGCACCCCGACCGGCTTTATCGTCGATGCCTTGGGCGGGGACGGTGCGCTCGACTACCGCTTGCGGCCGGCGATTGCCGGGCAACTGGCCTTCTGCGGGGTCGCACTGACTTGCGACACCGGCCCGGCGGACAACCTTGCGCTGATCCACGCGCTCGATGATGTCGCCGCCGGCGACGTGCTCATGGTGTCCACCGGCGGCTACACCCGTTGCGCGGTTACCGGCGACGCGGTGATCGGCATGGCAAGGAACGGTGGCGCCATCGCGCTGGTGACTGATGGATGCGTGCGTGATCTGCCGGGGTTGCGCGCGGTGGGCATCCCCGCCTGGAGCATGGGCGTGACGCCGAATTCGCCGCATCGCAGCGGCCCGGGAACCATCGGCTTCCCCGTCACCATCGCGGGGCATCCGGTGGCCAGCGGCGACGTCGTGATCGCCGACGAGGACGGCGTGGTCGTGATCCCGCAGGTGAGGCTCGATGAGGTCATCGCCAAGCTGCCCGCGATCCGCGCTGCCGAGGCCAACGCCGACGCGGCCGTGCGTCGCGGCGAGCGGCGACCGTCCTTCCTGGGCTAGGCGCGTCCAGGCGCCTGGCCAAAGCGTGCGCGGCTTGCACAACATCGCATTGCTGCGCGCCGCCGCGAAGCAGCGTCTGCCGCGGCCGATCTTCGACTTCGCCGACGGTGGCGCCGAGAACGAACGCACCCTGCGCGAGAACGAAGCGGCCTTCGGTGACTGGTCCTTCCTGCCGCGCCCGCTCGAGGGAGCGGGGACGCGCGACCTCTCGGTCGACCTGTTCGGGCAGCGCCTTAGCATGCCGATCCTGATCGGCCCGACCGGGCTGGCCGGGCTTTACTGGCCACGCGGCGAGATCGCTTCGGCGCGTGCCGCGGCCACCGCCGGCACGGTCTATTGCATGAGCCACGGATCAGTGTGCTCGATCGAGGAACTGGCCGCGGCCCACGACGGGCCGCGCTGGATGCAGGTCTTCATCTACCGCGACCGCGGCTTCACGCGCGAGTTGACCGAGCGTGCCAAGGCTGCCAGCTTCCAGGCGCTGGTGCTGACCATCGACAACCAGCTGCTGGGCAAGCGCGAACGCGACCTCGTCAACGGTTTTGCCATCCCGCCGCGCTTCGGGCCGCGCCAGTGGCTGGACTATGCACGCGCGGCGTCGTGGTGGTGGGCAATGCGCACCGAACTTCCACGCCTGACCTTTGGCAACTACGTGCGCGCCGGGTCGGGCGAATCGGTCGCCGGCCTGGCCGGGCGCATGGCATCCATGCTCGACCCGGCCATGAACTGGGACGATGTCGCTGCGCTGCGCGCGGAATGGCGCGGGCCGCTCCTGCTCAAGGGCGTGATGCACGCCGAGGAAGCGCGTCGCGCCTTGGCGCTAGGCGTCGATGGCGTGATCGTCTCCAACCACGGCGGGCGCCAGCTCGATGGAGCACAGGCCAGCGTGCGCGCCCTGCCCGCGATCCTCGATGCGACCGGCGGGCGCATGACCGTGCTGGTCGACGGCGGGATCCGCCGCGGCGGCGACGCTGCCAAGGCCCTCGCCCTGGGTGCCAGCGCGGTCCTGATCGGTCGCCCCCAATTGTGGGGCCTGGCGGTGGCAGGCGAAGCCGGCGTCGCGCGCGTGCTGGAACTGCTGCGCGAAGAGCTTGATCGCACGATGGGGCTGGTCGGGGCGACCGATGTGGCTGCGTTGCGCAGGCTTGGGGTACTCGCTCACACCGACCCGGTCGCCGCGCACGTCACTTAACTGAGGATGGCCGCCGCGCGTGCGCCTGCGGCGCCACGCTCGCGCGCAAAAATCTCCAGGTACGACGGATTGAACCAGGCTGCGACACCCTGGGCATAGGCCGGCCGGGCGAACAATCGATCGACCCAGTCGCGCACCCGGGGCCGCGCGTCGATCATGGCCGTCAAGCCCAGATGGTCGAGTCGCGTCATGTAGGGTGCGTAGGCCAGGTCGGCCAGCGAATAGGTCGGACCGGCCAGCCAGGTGCCCGTGGCCAGCGCTGCTTCCATGTCGGCGAGCAGCTTGTCGAAACGCCGCACCGCCGGCGCGAATTCCGGCGCATCCAGGCCAAGTTCGATCGCGTGGCGCGTGCGTTCGCGCCGCGCCGGATCGGCCAGGCGCTCGAGCCACGCGCGCAGTTCGGCAGGATCGCGCTTCAAGTGCTGGTGCCTGAAGGCGATGCATGAGCTCACCGTGCCGGTGGCCGCATGCACGCCCTCGTCGAGTTGCTTCATCCACAGCCGCATGCGCGCACGCGCCAGCGGTGCGGTCGGGCGCAACGGCACCTGGGTCCAGATGTCCTCGACGTACTCGAGAACCACATTGGACTCGATCACCACGTCATCCCCGTTGACAAGCGTGGGCACGACCTGGTTGGGGTTGAGTTTCACGTAGTCCGGCTTCTGCGCGTCGCCGGCGCGCAGGTCCAGGTGCACGCCGTCGTACTCGACAGCTTTTTCGGCCAGGGCCATGCGCACCTTGGCGGCGCACACCGACATGTCGTTGTGGTACAGGACCGGCTTTATGCCGGCTGCCTGACTCACGCGGCAAGGGCGCTGCTGCGCCACGCCACCGGAAAGACGCGGTCGTCGGCCGGATAGGCGCCAGGTTCGAGTTGCGGATCGCCGGTGATGGCCATCACCGCCGGACGCGGATCCCAGCGTGCGTCCGGCCCCATGTAGCGCGTCGAGATCGCCGCGCGCCTGCGCTTGAGAGAGAAGTTGCCGTCCGAGCCGTGCACGGTCAGAGGATGGTGCACCAGGCAGTCGCCGGCCTGCATGTCCCAGCGCAGGAACTTGAGCGTGGGATCGTCGCGGCGGGTGGAAAAGTCCGGGCAGGTTTCCAGGTCCGACTTGAAGCGCGGGTCCTTGTCCGGTATCGCCGCTGCATAGAACTTGTTCCACTTGTGCGAGCCGGCGATGTATTCGAGCTGGCTGTTGCCCGAGTCGACGTCGGTCAGCGCCACCCACACCGAGACGATGTCGTTGCCGCGCATGGGCCAGAACGGCAGGTCGTGATGCCAGTCGGTGCGCTCGGCCGTATTGGGCTCCTTGACGAAGACCTGGTCGTAGAAAAAGCGCACTTCATCGACGCCCATGATGCGCGCGGCGATTTCGGCGCACGGGGAATTGAGTACCCAGTCGCGAAAGTCGTCGTTCCAGGCCCACACGAAGGTATTGATGTGCGAGCGCCCGGTCTTGCCACCGAGTGCCTTGGTGACCTCGCGCCGTCGCGCCAAGGGGTGCTCGGCGTCCATTGCAACGTCAACCGCGCGACGCATGCGTTCCAGCCACTCGGCGTCGAACATGCCGCGCAGGCAGACCACGCCGTCGCGCTCGAAGTCGGCGCGGTCGACAGCGGTGATCGGCCGCAAGGGTTGCTTGTTCATGACTATCTCCTGTTTGGATGCGGCTCGCCGACACGACCCAAAACGGACGCGAATCGCAGTTTATTTTGATCAGATTATTGCAATGTGATAATTTTTGCAATACATTGCGCTACCGCACGCCACCCGCAGCGTTGCGTTCGCCACCGCCACCGGAGACAACCCATGCGATTCGCCCTGACCCTGGCCGCCGCACTCTGCGCCACCATCCTCACTGCGCCGGCGCAAGCCCAGGCGCAGAAATTCAAGTTCGCAGTCTTCACCCCTGACAAGGAGCAGACCTTCATCACGGTCATGAAACCTTTTGCCGATGCGGTCAACAAGGACGCCGGAGGTGCCTGCGAAATCGAGACCTTTCCCAATGGCGCGCTGGGCAGAAGCCCGGTGCAGCAGGCGCAGATGGTGCTGGATGGCGTGGCCGACATCGCCTGGGTGATCGCCGCCTACACGCCGGGACGCTTCCAGGAGAACGAGGTTTTCGAATTGCCGGGGCTGTTTCGCGACCTGCCAGAAGCCACCCTGGTCCTGACCCGCCTGGTCGCCGGCGGACAGATCAGGGGCTATGACGACTTCTTTCCGATCGGTGTCTTCGGCACCGCGCCCTACAGCATCCACGCGCGCTTTCCCATCAACTCGGTGGCCGACCTGAAGGGCAAGAAGATCCGCTCGGTCAGCGCTATCGAGGGTGCTGCGATTCGCGCCTTCGGCGGCGTGCCGGTGGGCATGCCGGTGACCGAGATCCCCGAGGCCATCGGCCGCGGCACCATCGATGCGACCACCTCGCATCCGTCGCCCCTGTTCGACTTCGGTATCGATCGGGTCACCAACAGCCATTTCTTCACGCGTCTGGGTGTGGTGCCGCTGGCCATCCTCATGAACAAGAAGAAATTCGACTCAAGCCCCAAGGCCTGCCAGGACGCGATCCGCAAGCACAGCGGCATGTGGACCGCGACGCGCTTCAACGAAGGCATCAGCACCTACAACGACAGCCTGGTCAAGCGCTTGCAAGCCGACCCCAAGCGCAAGGTTGTCATGCCCTCGCCGGCAGACCTGGATGCCATGCAGAAGACCATGAAGCCGGTGGTTGACGAATGGCTGGCCAAGGCGCCGCGCAACCAGGAACTGTTCAAGCTGGTCGAGGCCGAGATCGCCCGGGTCCGCGGCGGCAAGTAGTCCATGATTGCCGCGCTGGAGCGCGCCGCACTCGGTGCGACGCGTGCGCTCTCGGCCGTGGGGCTGGCGGCGCTCCTGTGCCTGGCCGCGATGACCCTGGCCGACGGGCTGGCGCGCTGGCTGCTCAACGCGCCCATCGAGGGGGTGCGCGACGTCGGTTCGCTCATCATTGCGGTGGCCGTGGCCTGCCTTTTGCCGGTGGGCCTGGCCGAACGCAGCCACATCACCATCCGTGTCGCGCAGAGCGCGTTTGGGGCGCGCGCGGCACAATGGCTGGACCTGGCCGCGGCGCTCCTGGTGACCATCGTCATGGGCGTGATCTGCTGGCAGTTCTTCGTCTACGCCGGCAAGATCGCGCAGGCGGGCGAGACCACCTGGATCCTCAAGTGGCCGCGCGCGCCGTTCTGGTACGCCGTCGCGGCCATCCTTGCGGCCGGCGTCGCCGTGCAGGCGATCGTGCTCTTGCGCCAGATGGCGGGTATGCGCGGGCGCAGCGCGTGACGCCTCTCATGATCGGCGCGCTGGGCCTTGCGGCCCTGTGCGCCCTGATCCTCCTGCAGGTTCCGATCGCCTTCGCGATGATCATCGTCGGCGTGGTCGGCTTCGCCATGCAGACCGGCTGGACGCCGGCCCTGACCATTCTTGCCAACGACCCGTCGGCGCTCTTGTCCAACGTCGACCTGGCGACGGTGCCGCTGTTTCTCATCATGGGGACATTCGCGACCGCGGCGGGCTTTTCCGCCGACATCTATAGCGCCGCGGCGGCCTTCCTGGGGCATCGCCGCGGCGGGCTCGGCTACGCCACCGTCGGCGGCTGCGCGGTGTTCGGTGCGGTCTGTGGCAGTTCCACCGCGACGGCCGCGACCTTCGCCAAGGCGGCGCTGCCGGAGATGCAGCGGCGCGGATACTCGGACGCCTTCGCGACCGGCACGATTGCCGCCGGCGGCGCGCTCAAGTCGCTGATCCCGCCTTCTGTGGTCATGATCCTCTACTGCATTGTCGCGCGCACATTCATTTTCGATCTCTTCATCGCCGCCGTGATACCTGCGCTCATGATCATCGCGCTCAACATGCTGGCGATCGCGATCGCGGTGCGCCTCGACCCCGGCCTGGCGCCGGCCGGCCCGGCCGTGCCGTGGCCGGAACGCCTTGCGGCGCTCAAGCGCGCCGGACCGGTGATCATCCTCATGCTCACGATCTTCGCCGGGCTCTACAGCGGTGTATTCACAGTCAACGAGGCCGCCTCGGTCGCCGCAGTGCTGTCGCTGGTGTTCGCGCTGGCACGCCGGCGACTCAACCGCGCGGTGCTTTGGACCGGCCTGCGCGACACGGCCACCGCCACGGCGATGATCTACATGATCATCATCGGCGCATCGGTATTCACCTACTTCATCACCGCGGCCAAGGTGCCCGAAGCGCTGATCGCGGCGATCGCCTCGCTCACCATCCCGCCGCTGGCGGTAATCGCGATCATGCTTGCTGCCTACCTGGCGCTGGGCGCGGTATTCGACGAGATCGCAGCGATGCTCATCACCCTGCCCTTCGCGCTGCCGGTCATCACCAACTTAGGCTACGACCCGATCTGGTGGGGCATCATCAACGTGGTGATCATCGAACTGGGCATGATCATCCCGCCGGTCGGGGTGATCGTCTTCGTGCTGCACGGCATGGCGCCGAACATTCCGATGCGCACCATCTATCGGGGTGTGACTCCCTTCATCCTGGCCGACCTGTTGTTGCTCGCACTGATCGCCACCTTCCCCGCGTTGGCGCTATGGCTGCCCGCACTCCTCAAGTAAGTTCCTTCACCCATCACCGGAGATTTGCCATGACCTCATTCACCGCCTCGGGACCCGCTTTCAGCCACGTCGGCTTCTATTGCCGCGACCTGGGACTGATGGAGGATTTCTACAAGCGCGTCATGGGCTTCATCGTCACCGACCGCGGCAACCTCGATACGCCGCGCGGCCCGGTGGACCTCGTTTTCCTGTCGCGCGATCCCGAAGAGCACCACCAGATCGTGCTGGCCAGCGGGCGACCGGCCGACAACGACTACAACATCGTCAACCAGATATCGTTTCGCGTCCCCGGGCTGCCCTACTTGAAGCAGCTCCATGCCCGTCTGGTCAGCGAGCCGCGCGTGACCGAGATTTCGCCAGCCACCCACGGCAACGCGATATCGGTCTACTTCCGCGACCCCGAGGGCATCCGTATCGAGGCGTTCTTCGACACGCCCTGGTACTGCGAACAGCCGATGCGCCATCCGGTCGACATGAGCGCCAGCGATGCGGCAATCATGGCGCATTCCGAAGCGATCGCGCGCGCTGCGCCGCAGTTCCAGTCGCGCGAGGCCTGGGTGGCCAAGATGCGCCAGCGCATGGAGGCAGGCATCCACGCCTGATCGGTCCATGACTCAAGAATTCGACGTCGCCATCGTCGGCTTGGGGCCGGTCGGCGCGGCGCTCGCCAATCTGCTCGGCCAGGCGGGTGTATCCGTAGTCGCTTTCGAGCGCGACGCGGAGGTCTATCCGCTGCCACGCGCGGTGCACTTCGACGGCGAGGTGATGCGCATCTTCCACACCATGGGACTCAAGGCCGAAGTCGAGGCTGTCACCCGCCCCGGCCTGAAACCGATGGAATTCGTCAACGCGGAGGGCCGCGTGCTTTTGGTGCGCGGCGGCAACGCGGCGCTCGGGCCGCACGGCTGTGCCAACAACCACTATTTCAACCAGCCGCAGCTGGAGCGCACCCTGCGCGCGGGGCTCAGGCGCTTCCCCGCGGTGCACCTCAAGACCCGTCATGAGGTGTTCGCGATCGCGGAGGACGGCGACGGCGCAACCCTGTCGGTGGAAAACTGCGCCAACGGCGAACTGCTGCACATGCGCGCCCGCTACGTGGTCGGCTGTGACGGGGCACGCTCGCTGGTGCGCCGCCTCATGGGCAGCCGCAACGAGGACCTGGGGCTGCATCAGCCCTGGCTGGTCTTCGATGCCCTGCTCAAGCGCGACCCCGGACTTCCCGATCACACCGTGCAGTACTGCGACCCGCAACGGCCCATCACCTACTGCAACCTGCGCGGGGAGCGACGCCGCTGGGAGATCATGCTCATGCCCGGCGATGATCCCGTGACCATCGCGCGGCCGGAAAACGTCTATCGCCTGCTGTCGCGCTGGATATCGCCGGAGGACGTCGACCTCGAACGTGCGGTGGTCTACACGTTTCACTCGGTCATCACCCATGGCTGGCGACGCGGCCGCCTCATGATCGCCGGCGACAGCGCGCACCAGACCCCGCCCTTCCTGGGCCAGGGCATGTGCGCCGGGATTCGCGACGCGGCCAACCTTGCCTGGAAACTGGCGCTGGTCTTAAACGGTGCAGCCGACGATAGCCTGCTCGAAACCTACGAATCCGAGCGCCTGCCGCACGTGCGCGCCTTCATCGAACTCGCAGTCAAGCTCGGCGACATGATCCAGACCGTCGACCCGGAGGTCGCCGCGGAACGTGACCGCAGGCTTGCCGCCGGCGATCCCGAGGTCATCACCTTTCCGGCGCCGGGCCTGGGCCCGGGTGTGCGCGAGGACGCCGCCGCACCCGTCGGCCAGCCCTTTCCGCAACCACCGCTTGCGGACGGGCACCTGCTCGACAACGCGCTGGGCGGGCAGTTCGGCCTCATCGGCCGCGCGAAGCTGTTGGGCACGGCCGATGAGGCAACGCGCCAACGACTGCGCGAGACCAGGGTGGTCGAACTCGATGACCGCCACCCAGCCTTGCGCGACTGGCTTGATGCGCACGATGCAGGCGCGGTATTGTTGCGGCCCGACCGCTACGTCGCCGGCGTGGCACGTGATGCAGCGGGACTGGAGCGTCTTGCCGCCCTGCTGCCGCACCTGCGGGCTGCCTGAGTCCTCACTTCCATGAGCAGCCTGGCGCGCATGCTCGCTGTCCTCGACCTCTTCGACGAGGACGCCGGCATCTGGACCGCAGAGGCTATCGCGCAGCAGCTCGAGATTTCCCTGCCGACCGCCTATCGCTACGTGCGCGAGTTGTCGGCGGCCGGCCTCCTTAGGCGCGATGCCGGCGGCACCTATGTGCTGGGCCCGCGCGTGATCGAGCTGGACCACCGCATTCGCGTCGGTGATCCGCTGATCATCGCCAGCCGAGAGCCCATGCGTGACCTGGCAGACGAGACCGGCTGCGACGCGGTGCTGGCCACGATCTACGGGGAGAACATCGTCACGGTGCACCAGGAGGCCGGCAGCCAGCGCATCAGCGCCTCGTTCGGTCGCGGCCGGCGCATGCCGTTGTTTCGCGGCATGATGTCGCGCAACATTCTTTCCGCCCTGCCTCGCGCACGCCTGAAAAAGCTGCACGAGGCGGGAGCCGGTCAGGTGCGCGCCGAACCCTTCGCGCGCGACTTCGAGACCCTGCTCGCCGAAATGCGCCGCATTCGCCGTGCCGGCTATTGCGTCACGCGCGGCGAGCTCGATCCCGGACTTATCGGCATCGGCGTACCGCTGGCGAGCCCGGAGCATCGCATCATCGCCTCGCTGGGGCTGATCATCGGCAAGCAACGCTACGCCGCATTCGACGAAAAGCGCCTGGCCACGCTGATCCGCGCCGCTGCGGACCGCATCATCGCCAACCTCCCGCTGCCAGGCGGCGATCCACCGGCGCCTGCGAGCCGCGCGCGCGTAGCACGACCGGTCCATGCCAAGCAACCGCAGTCAGCACTAGCAGCCGATTGACCCGAGCACCGCCGTTCTGAAATTGGGCAACATTTGTAGATCAGGCAAGCTCGCCCACACAAGTGCGCGCGAGGCGGGCACAATCCGGGTACAACAACCCAGTGGAGACACCATGAAAGCCTGGTCACGCCTCATCGCCGCCTGCATGCTGTGCCTTGCCGTCCCGGCGGTTTTCGCTCAGGCATGGCCCGCCAAGCCCATTCGCATGATCGTGCCCTACACCCCCGGCGGCTACACCGACACCATGGCTCGCCTGGTAGGTGACGCCGTAGGCCGCGCCCTGAACGCGAACATCATCTACGAGAACCGTCCCGGCGCAAACAGCATTGTCGGCGTGGAGATGCTGGCCAAGGCGCCCGCCGACGGCTACACCTTGGCCACCGTGATCGCCGCGCACTCGGCCAATGCCACGCTCTACCCCAGGCTGCCCTTCGACCCGATCAAGGATTTCGTGCCGGTGTCGCTCACGTCGGTATCGCCGCTGATCCTGGTGGCGAACAACGATTTTCCGGCCAGGACCGTGGCCGAGGTCATCGCGTATGCGCGCGCCAACCCGGGCCGCATCAACTACGGATCGTCCGGTTCCGGCGCCGCAGCCCACCTGACGATGGAAGGCCTGATGCTGGCGACCGGGACCAAGATGCAGCACATCCCCTACAAGGGAACCGCTCCGGCACTGACGGACCTGATCGGCGGGCAGATCGGCCTCCTTTTCGACGTGCCCTCGACCATGATGCAGCACGTGCGGGCGGGCAAGATCAAGGCCATCGCGATCTCCGCGGAAAGGCGCATCACCGCCGCACCCGAGGTGCCGGTGTTCTCCGAGTCGGGCATGGCCGGTTTCACCGCCGGCAGCTGGACCATGACCTTGGCTCCGGCCGGCACGCCGGCCGACATCGTCAACCGCCTGTCCAGCGAGACCGCCAGGGCGATTCGCTCCCCGGCGCTCAAGGAACGCATCGAGGGACTGGGCGTGATCCCGGTCGGCAATACGCCGGACGAAGCCGCTGCCTTCCTGCGCGCAGAAGTCGCCAAGTGGGGAAAGATCATTCGCGAAGCCAACGTCAAGGTCGATCAGTGATGCATTCCGGGCAGCCAATGGAGCGGCGGCGGCGCAAGAAAATGCGGAACATTCAAGGGTAATCCTTGTCTATAGCAGCAAGGCAATGCGTTGTAATATCAAGCACTGTCGTACTGCCGTGCGCCCTGCGCCGGTTTTCAACCACCTCACGGAGGTATTTGTGACCAAGCCCTGGATCAAGCGTGCCGCAATTGCGGTGTTCGCCGGATTGATGACCACCGCCATGACCATTCCCGAGGCCGACGCGGCCAAGCGTGTCGGCGGCGGGCGCAATGTCGGCAAGCAATCGGACAACGTCAACCGTCAGGCTGCGCCCGCGGCGCCTGCTGCGCCTGCCAAGCAGGCGCAGGCCGCGCCCGCGCAGACGCCGCCGGCGGCTGCGCCTGCGGCAGCCGGAAACCGCTGGCTCGGCCCCTTGGCCGGCATCGCCGCCGGTCTGGGCATCGCCGCGCTGCTGTCCCACATGGGTCTGGGTGGTGCGTTTGCGCAAGGCCTGATGATGATCCTGATGGTCGGCCTGGCAATCCTGGCGGCCGTATTCATCTATCGCATGATCAAGCGCGGCAACGCGCCCGCAGCCGCGACCGCAGGTGCAGGCCCGACTGGCGGCCAGACACCAGCGCCGGCCATGCCGTTTTCTGCTGCGCCGGAACAACCGGGCGGCTCGGCACCTGCGCGCTCGCTCACTGAAGGCATCACCCTGCGTGGTGCAGGCGAAGCCGCGCCCGCTGCGGTTGCCGCCACCACCTCGGCCGGCGGCGGTACCTGGGTGACTCCGGACGGATTCGACACCGAGAATTTCCTGCACATCGCCAAGATGTACTTCGTGCGCTTGCAGGCCGCCTGGGACGCCGGCAACGAAAAGGACCTGCGCGACTTCACCACGCCCGAGGTCTACGCGGAGGTCAAGCTGGACCTCGTCGCTCGCGGTGCCGAAGAAAGCGTCACCGAGGTCGTGACGCTTGACGCCGAGTTCCTGGGCGTCGAGGAGCTGGGCGACACCACCATGGCCAGCGTGCGCCTGTCCGGAACGATCCGCGAGGGACGTGATGCACCCGCCATGCCGTTCGCCGAGGTGTGGAACCTGACCAAGCCCGCCTCCGCGAAAGCGAGCTGGGTGGTCGCAGGTATCCAGCAGGAGTCAGCTACCAAGCATTGATTTTTTCTCAACGTCCGCGCCGGCCACAACCCGGTGCGGAGTCGTCAAAGCCCCGCAAGGGGCTTTTTTTTCGTCTACCGGATCAAGCCCTCTGTAAGGCAAGGGGTGCGAACGAAGGAACTAATGAGAATCATTCCTATTGACAATCAAATTTTTATCGAGAATAATTCTCATCAACCCAACAGCGAGATATGTCATGACCCGTACCATCCTGGCTGCTCTGACCTTAGCCACGGCCTTTTCAGCCGTCGCGCAGGAGCGCGTCCTCAACCTGTATTCGGCGCGCCATTACCAGACCGACGAGGCGTTGTACGCCAACTTCACCAAGGCCACCGGCATCCGCATCAACCGCATCGAGGCGAATGACGACCAGTTGATCGAACGGGTGCGCACCGAGGGCGCCAACAGCCCCGCCGACGTGATCATGTTCGTCGACGCCGCGCGCCTTTTCAATGCCCAGCAGGCGGGCCTCTTCCAGCCGATACGCTCGGCCACCCTTGAATCCCGCATCCCGGCCGACCTGCGGGATGCTACCGGTCATTGGTTCGGCTTTTCCACCCGCGCACGCGTGATCGTCTACAACAAGGCAAGCCTTAGGCCCAGCGATGTCGCGACCTACGAACAGCTGGCCGAACCGGGACTGAAGGGCCGGGTCTGCACGCGCTCGGGCTCACACCCATACATGCTCTCGCTGGTGGCGGCCATGACAGAGCACATGGGAGAACAGCGCGCCGAAGCCTGGGCGCGCGGTGTGGTCGGCAACTTCGCGCGCAAGCCGGTGGGCGGCGATACCGACCAGATCACGGCGGTGGCCGCGGGCGAATGCGGTGTCGCCCTCACCAACACCTATTACCTGGTCCGCCTGATGAAATCCAGGCGCCCCGCCGATCGCGATGCCATCGCCAAGGTCGGGGTGGTGTGGCCCAACCAGGCCGGCTGGGGCACGCACACCAATGTATCCGGGGCCGGGGTGGCGCGTCATGCGCCGAACCGGGAGGCGGCGGTGCGCTTCCTCGAATACCTGGCAAGCGACGACGCGCAGCGCTATTTCGCCGACGGCAACAACGAATGGCCGACTGTCGCGAGTGTCAAGGTGAAAAACGACGCGCTGGCCTCGCTCGGTGAATTCAAGGCTGACAACCTGGGCGCGGCGGTATACGGACGCCTGACTCCGGTCGCGCAGCGCATCGTCGACCGCGCTGGATGGCGCTAGTCTGAAGACTTCACCGGGTTCGTCAGGAACCAGTCGGCGTGCTCATGAGCATGAGCGCTGGCGCAGGTGTCTTGGCCGATTGGTCGAACAGAGACAAAAGGGCTGCGCCGCTGCCAGCCGTTATCGCACCTTTACAGATGGCAACCAACGATTTATATTCGACGCAGGATCATCGGGGTCGCGACTATCGCGAGTCGCCCCTGGCTGTCTTGGAAGCACGTTGAATGAACTTATTTCCTGGAGGAAAGTCATGAAGCTCAGGTTTGTCGCGATTGCGCTGTTGGCCCTGGTTCTCGGAGCCTGCCGTACCGCCCCGTCGATTTACCAGGTCGACAACGCGAGTATCGTCTCGAACGTACCCAAACCGTCCAAGGACGATGTGAAAAAGGCGATTGTTCGTGCAGGTGGAGGCCTCGGCTGGCAATTCCGCGACAACGGCGCTGACGCATTGGTCGGCACCCTCGTATTGCGCACCCATACTGCAGTCGTTGACATTCCCTATAGCGCCACACAGTACAGCATCAAATATAAGGACAGCACCAACCTGAATTACGACGGCACCTCGATCCATTCCAATTACAACGGCTGGATCCAGAATCTGCACAAAGCAATAAACGTACAGCTCAACACCCTCTGATTCACCAAGCGATATGGGTCAAGCGCGAGCTTGACCCATCAGCTTTCATGAACGTCACTTCGGCTTCCATCGCACAAGAACTCACGGGCATTGTTATCGAGACCTTGAATTTGGAGCTGTCCGCCGATTCTGTAGACGCGGACGCGCCACTTTTCGGAGCCGAAGGCCTCGGATTGGATTCAATCGACATGCTCGAGATCGCCCTGGAGATCTCCAAACGCTACGGTTTCCAGTTGCGTTCTGACGACGAGAACAACAAACGCATTTTTGCCAGCCTCAATGCCCTGGCCCGGCATGTCGAGCAGCATCGAACCAAATAACGTATAGCCCGCAGTCCCGCCCGCTTGCAACGGCGCCCATAGTCACGGAATACCATGGGCATCGTGCTCATTTTGCTGCCCCTGATCGCAAATCTCGCGGTGGCGCGCCTGTTCTTCATCACCCTTAAGCGTGGCAACACGCCCCTGATCACTGCGTTCGCCCGGGTTGAACAAGGGGGCGGACTATCGCCGGAACTGGTCACCTACACGCGCCGCCTGACGGGAATCTGGGGCGTGTTCTTGCTCCTGCTGGGCATGTCGCATCTGCTGCCGTTCCGCTCCGCGGCGGTGCATCCGGGGCACGCAATGCAGTTTCTGTTCGACCCAGCCCTCATCGCCTGCTTTTTCTTGATTGAATTTGCGTGGCGCGTGCGCCGCTTTCCGGCACACCGCTTCGTTCCCCCTTGGGAGCTGTGGGCACTGATTCGCCGCCAGGGCGGGTTGTTCCACCTGTATCGACAATGTCTACACTGACACCGTCTGCCGGGACCTCGCCGATTTCCTGCGGATTCGACGACGCCAGCATATTTACGTGGTGGCGCGGGCGACCGATTACGCACGAAATGTTCTGGCTCCACGCCACTGCCCTCGCCCGAGAGCTACCCGAATCCGGAGCGCTGCTCAACTTGTGCGACGACCGTGCCGCATTCACGCTCGCCTGGGCGGCGGCGCTGCTGCGCGGATTGACAACGGTATTGCCCTCGGACCGCACTGAAGTCTCTATCGCCCCTGCGGTTGCTGATAGCGGTGCGACCATCCTGTTGACCGACCTCGCGGGCAACTGGAATCTGCCCAGTCCGGTCAAAACGATGCAAATCGACTTTGACGCCCCGACCGCGGACGGCGGCATCTCAGTACCGGCAGTGCCCGACAGCAGGGTCGCGGCGATCTTGTACTCCTCCGGATCCACCGGCAAGCCCATGGCGTCGGTCAAACGCTGGGGCAGCCTCGTTTCGGGGGCCCGCGCGCTGGGGCGCATGCTCGGATGGCAGAGCCCGGGCGCGGCACGCCATGTAATCGGCGCGATCGCCCCGCAGCACATGTTCGGACTCGAAACCACGGTGATGCTGCCCTTGCAATGGGGCGCCTCAATCAGTCCTGCGCGACCTCTGCTTCCGGCCGATCTCGTCGCCGCTCTGGATGGGCAGGGTCGTCGAGCATGGCTGATGATGACGCCGCTGCATGCCAGCGCTTATCTGAGCGCGAAGCTGGATTGCGGCGAGACTCTGGCGGGGGCGGTTTCGTCAACCATGCCCCTGCCCCCCGAAATCGCGGTCGGCCTCGAAGCGCTCTGGCAGGTGCCAGTCATGGAAATCTACGGCAGCACCGAGACCGGCATGATCGGGCTGCGTCGCACGAGTCAAAGCCGCGAGTGGCAACTGGCCGACGATTTGACTCTCGAATTTTCCGAGCATCAGACACTGGTGTCGGGACGTACCGGCATGCCTGCGCATCTGCTGAACGACCAGGTGCAGGCGGGCTCGCCCCAGCGCTTTTCCCTGCTCGGCCGCAATAGCGATATCGTGAAAGTCGGAGGCAAGCGCGCCTCGCTGGCCCGACTCAATTCAATCCTGTCGGCAATCGAAGGCGTATTGGACGCTGTCTTGCTGCAAGTCGAAGACAACGATCGGCTGGTCGCACTGGTGGTGGCCATACCGGGCCTGGATGCTGCGGAAATCCGCCGACGCCTTGCGCGTCTGATCGATCCTGTATTCCTTCCACGTCCGCTGTGGCTCGTGGATCGGCTGCCACGCAACGACAACGGCAAGCTGCCGCGCCAGGCGCTGGTTGATTTTGTAGGTTCGCTGCGCAAAGCATGACCGCGGTTCGAGAATTCGTCCTGCCGGCCGATCACCCGGTTTTGCCCGGCCATTTTCCGGCGCATCCGGTGGTGCCCGGTGTCATCCTGCTGTCCTGGTGCGAACTAGTGGCAGCCGAGTTGGCCGGTGTGCCGATCACCGTCGAGCGTTGGCGGAACGTCAAGTTCATCGAGCCACTTGACCCGGGGCAGGTTTGCACGGTCATCGTCATCAGCGAAGCACCTGGCAGCGCGAACTTTCGCGTCGAACGGGATGGTCGGGCCATCGCCGGCGGGCGCCTCGAATGGCGCGCGGCCGCCGCATGAGTGCCGCATGGCATGGTCGGCGCGAACGAGGTGGCTTTGCCGCATTGCGGTTGATCAGCGCGATCGGCTTGACAATTGGTCGCGCAAGCACCGTCTGGCTGATGTGGCCGATCAGCCTTTATTTTTGCCTCTTCGCACCGCTTGCGCGCCGCAGTTCGCGGGCGTTTCTGACGCGTGCGCTCAGCCGCAAACCATCTGCGTTTGAGATCTGGCGCCACTTCTACACCTTCGCAGTGAGCCTGCTCGACCGCCTGTATCTGGCAGCCGGCCGTATGCGCGGCCTGCACCTCGAAATCGAAGGCGGGGAGCAGCTGCTAAAGGCGCTCGATTCCGGTCGCGGCTGCGTCTTGGTCGGTTCGCATCTGGGCAACTTCGATGCAGTGCGTGCCTGCGGACTCCCGCTGGCAGCGTCGCTGCGAATCCTCATGCATCTGGAACAGTCTCCAGCCATGATGTCGGTTCTATACGGGCATGATCCAGTCTGGCGAGATGCGTTCATTCCCCTCGGACACGCGGATACGTTCCTGCGGGCGCATGAGGAATTGGAAAGCGGCGCGCTGGTGGCGATGCTCGGTGATCGCGCCCACCGTCATGAGCGAAGCCGCGCAATGCCCTTCTTGGGAGCGCCGGCGCTGTTTCCGACCGGTCCGATGTTGCTGGCACGGCTCTCAGGCTGCCCGGTGGTGGCTTTTTATGGCCTGTATCACGGCGGTGGCCGCTACACGATCCGCTTCGAGCAATTGTCCGGCCGCGACGAGTTTGCCGAAACCCCGCGTGACGCCGCTGTACACTTGTTGCTGACGCGTTATTGCACCAGCCTGGAGGCTCAAGCAAAGCGCGCGCCCTTCAACTGGTATAACTTTTTCGATTTCTGGGGTCATGTCGAGCATTAGGCGCTGGTGCCGTCAACCCGTCCACATCGGGCTTCTCGCTTTGTGCTTCGCGTCCGCCGCGCCGGCACAGACCGGTTCCTTCGACATCGCCCGCTTGATGCAATTGTTGGCTCGGGTCGAGGCCCACGAAGCGACTTTCACCGAAAAAAAGCAGCTCGCGCTGCTGACCGCACCGCTGATCAGCAAGGGCACGCTGCGCTACCGCCGGCCGCATTATGTCGAGCGCAACACCAGCGCCCCCAACCCGGAACGCTTCATTTATGAAAATGGCCAGATCATGGTCGAAGCCAACGGTAGGCAGCGTCGCCTACAGGCAGGGGCGCAACCAGCGCTCGGCGCCTTGATAGAGAGTATTCGCGCCACCCTGTCCGGAGACGAGGAAGCGCTAAGGCGCCACTATCGCTTGCTTCTCACGGGAAACGGCGCTAACTGGGTGCTGGAGCTAACCCCGCTGCATGCCGATCTCGCGCAGCGCCTACGGCAAATTCGCATCGGTGGCAGTCAGGAGCACTTGCGCACGGTTGAGATTTTCGAAGTGTCCGGTGACGAGACGCATATGACGATCGAAACGGCCCGTCCCTGACGCGGACCGCCGTGCCGCTTCCTCCTGATTCATCCGCAGCATTGGCGTTGCCCAGCAGCAAGCAGCGTTTCTGCATCATTGCAGTTTGGCTGCTGGCGTTGGCCTTGGCAGTGACCACGTTGTTCACGCACACCCGCGTGACCACGGACATGAGCGCGTTCCTGCCGGAGGCAGCTACCGAGCGACAGCGCCTTCTGATCGGCATGTTGCGACAGGGACCGGCCGCACGCATGGTCCTGGTGGCGCTGGAAGGCGCGGAGCCGCGTGCCTTGGCCGCCGCCAGCGATGCACTCGCCGAGAAGCTGGCGGCCGACAGGCAATTCAACTACGTCGCCAATGGCGCGTTCGAACGAAGCGGACAGAACCAGGGATGGCTGTTCGAGCACCGTTACTTGTTGAGCCCCGCAGTCAAGCCGGAACGCTTCACCGGGCCTGGCTTGCAGCAAGCGCTCGAGGAAACCCGGGAACGCTTGCGCACACCGCTGGGCGATATGCTGCGCCCGCTTGCGGCACGCGATCCAACGGGAGAACTCTTCAACCTACTGGAACCGCTGGAGGACCGGCCGGGCCCGACGCTTCAGCACGGCGTGTGGTTCGACTCAACCGGAACCCGCGCCTTGTTGCTGCTGGAAACCGGGGCAACCATGTTGTCAATCGAGGCCCAGCAGGCCATCAAGCATTCAATCGAGAGCGCGTTCGCTCTCAGCGCCCCTCCCGGTGCGCGCATGCTGCTGGCTGGGCCGGCCATATACGCGGTCGAGAGCCGCAATTTGATCGAGCATGAGAGCCGTCACTTCACCCTGATTGCGGTTGGCCTGATCCTCGCGCTTCTGGTTTGGGTATATCGCAGCGCTGTTCTGATCGCACTCGTGCTCTTTCCTGCCGCCAGCGGCGTCCTCGCCGGCATAGTGCTGGTTTCATGGTTCTACGGTTCGGTGCATGGCATCACGCTTGCCTTTGCCATCACACTGATCGGCGAATCGATCGACTATCCGAGTTATCTGCTTCTCCAAGCGCGCCCCGGCCTGCCACTGGCGGCCGCCGCCCGCGACATATGGTCCACCTTGCGCCTGGCCGTGCTGACTACCGTGGCCGGTAGCCTGGCGATGATGTTTTCGAGCATCGAGGGCCTGGCGCAATTGGGACTCCTAGGCGCTTCCGGCATTCTGGTGGCAGGCCTGGTCAACCGCTGGGTCGTTCCTGCCCTGGCGCCGCATCAACGCCCTGCGTCCGCAGCCGGCTGGCAGCCATCCGCCGCCATGCGCGCGGTGCTTCGGCCGCGCGCATGGCTGCCTGGCGGATTGACGCTCGGCGCCCTGGCCACACTGCTTGCGGCCGGACTTCCGTGGCAAGACGATCTGGCCGCATTGAACCCCCTGCCCGAGGCGGTCAAGCGACGCGACCAGGAATTGCGTATGGCGTTGGGCGCGCCCGACATCCGTTTCCTTTTCGCCTATCCGGCTGCCGACACAGATGCGGCCCTCGCCGGCAGCGAAGGCCTGCGCCCCGCACTCGACGCATTGCAGCGCGACGGGCTGCTCAGCAGATACAACCTTGCGGCCGACGCCCTGCCCGCCACGGCCACCCAGCGTGCGCGTCTGGCAGCACTGCCCGACCCGGCCCGGTTGCAGAGCGAACTGGGCAGCGCTGCAGCGGCAGCGGGATTCCGGCTTGAAGCGTTGGCGCCGTTCGTATTGGAAATCGAGCGCTCGCGCGCACTGTCTCCGATTGGACTCGACACAATCGCGGACCATGCCTGGCGCATGCGGGCCGAGAGCCTCCTGTTCCGTGAAACCGACCGCACCACTGCCCTGATCACATTGACGGGCATTCGCGATCCTGCCGCCCTGGCGGCACGCGCGGCGGACCTGTCACCGGCCTTCCTGATCGACCTGAAAGAGGACACCAGCCAATTGATTACCGCATATCGACGGCAAATCCTGATCTATACAGGCGTCGGTTTGTTGTGCATCGCCGTTCTAGTTCTCGTGCAACTGCGCAATCCAGTAGCGACGCTGCGCGTCCTGCTGCCCCCGATTCTGGCGATCGTCAGCACGGCAGCGATCCTGAACGTTCTCGGAGAACACCTTACGCTTTTCCACCTGGTCGCCCTGCTGCTGGTGCTGGGCATCGGCATCAACTATGCGCTCTTTTTCAACCAGCCTTTCAGCGATCGCGTGCTGTTCTCGCTGGTGGTCTGTTGCGCCACCACATTGATCGGTTTCGGCGCACTAGCTGTTTCTTCAATTCCGGTGTTGCGTGGTATCGGCCTGACCGCGTTCACCGGCGCCGGGATTTCGTTCCTCTTTTCCGCCTGGCTGGCGCCTGCGCGAAACTGATACTGCCTGGTGTCTGGCCGGTACGTTAAAATTGGGCGCTAAGTCCCAGCGTGTCTGAAGAATCTTGTCGCCATTATCCATTGACGCCTTCACCTCGACGAGCGCCGCTGGAATCGGCAACATAGCTCTGGCCCGGGCCCTCCGTGAGCGCACCGGAGGCCTGCGCAAAAACGATTTTCCTCCCGCCTCGGGCCTCAACACCTGGATCGGCCGCATCGAAGCGCTTGAAACGGCTGCCACTCCCCCAGAGCTGCAAGCCTACGACTGTCGCAACCAGCGGCTCGCCTGCCTGGCGCTTGAACAGGACGATTTCGCAAGCCGGGTTGCCGCCGCGAGCCGGCGCTTTGGCGCCGATCGCATTGGTTGTCTGATAGGGTCGAGCACTTCCGGCATGC
>JBJXGS010000040.1:0-2934 GCA_046160545.1 Burkholderiales bacterium | reverse complement strand
GGCACCATGATGCGCGCGCGCGGGAAGGTGAGTTGCCCGGCCTTGTTGCGCAGCCCGAGGATGTGGTCACCGTGGTAATGGCTGATGAGGACGGTGTCGATGTCTTCGGGCTTGAGGCCCGCGGCGGCCAGATTCATGACTAGCCGGCCGGTGGTGGGCGGACCATTGTCGGCAAAGCCGGTATCCATGAGGATGCGCCGGTTGCCTGCCACCACCACGAAGGCGGTGAAGGGCACGTCGATATAGTCCGTGGGCAGCTTTTGCGAAGCCAGCAACTCCTTGACCTGCCCCAGCGGGGCGTTGCGCACGAACTCCTCGCCCAGCGGCCGGCGCACGACCCCGTCGTTGACCGCGATGATTTCCATGTCGCCCAGCTTCATGCGCCGGTGGCCAACCACGGCGGGGGTCGGCGCACCCAGGTTGGGGGCGTTCTGCGCAAACAGGGGCATCCAGCTGCCAGCGGCATAGGCCGCCAAACCGACGCCGCCACCGACCAGGAAGTCTCTGCGGGTGATCATGGGGGAAATCTCCTTGGGAATTGAAAGAGGGAAGAGGGGGGTGCTCGACGCGCGCCGCATTCTAACCGTGGTCAATAACGCAGACCCGGCAGGGTAGGCTGCCAAATCGTCCGATGACTCGCGGCGCCCGGCGGTGTCCATCCCTGCACCGTATCGCGGCCGGGCTAAGTCGCGTAGCATACCGAAACGTCGAAATTTGGATGACATCACTTCACAGGGGGCGACATGATGAATCGACACGCATTTGCAGCCACAAAGGCATGCGTATTGGCACGCGCAGTGGCGGCCACCCTGGCGGTCTGCGCCGCCGGCCCGGCGCTGCCGCAGGCGGCCGACCTCAATGCCGGACGCTCCAAGGTCGAAGCCAATTGTGCGGCCTGCCATGGCGCCAACGGTGTCAGTGTGGCCGACAACATTCCCAATCTGGCGGGGCAGCGCGCCCAGTACATGGAGAACCAGCTACGCGCGCTCAAGAGCGGCGTGCGGCGCAATGCGGTCATGGGTGCAGTCGCAGCGCAGCTCAGTCCGCAGGACATCACCGACGTCGCCGCGTTCTTCGCCTCGCTACCCGGTGCCGGCAGCACGGCCAAGTCGGCGCTGCCACCTTCGATCACGATGAGCCGCGTCACACTGCCGGCCGACCACCGCGCTGGCATGGTGATGTACCAGACTGTCAACCGCCCGGACATCAACCAGGTGCGCTACCTGTATGCCAACGAGGTCGCAATGCGCGCGGCGCGCGAAGGTCGCGATCTGCCTGACGGCTCGCACCTGATCCTGGAGCAGCACGCCGCCCGGCTGGGGCCGGATGGCAAGCCGGTGGTCGGCAGCGATGGCTTTTTTGTTGCTGATCGACTCATCGCGTATGCGGTCATGGAGCGCGGCGCCGGCTGGGGCAAGGATATTCCGGCCAACCTGCGCAACGAGGACTGGCAATACGGTGTCTACACGCCCGCACGCCAGTTGCGCTCAGGTGTCAACCTGGGCGAGTGCCTGGCCTGCCACAAGCCGTTGGACAAGGAGAGTTATACCTTTTCCATCAAGCCGCTGACCGAGGTGGCCAAGCGCCGCTGAAACCGCCTTCTGAGCGGCACACGCTGGGTGCTGCCCTGCTACTTCAAGTAGCGATCAGGTTGCTGTGAGAGGGATGGGCGGTTTGCGGCCCGCGCCGGCGCTTGCCTTTTATTTAACAATAGAGTTAAATAAATGACTCAAACGGCACTAGCCGCAATCCGGAGAGAAGCCCATGCCTGACAGGAAAATCGCAACGCGCGAGCAATGGCTCGTAGCCCGCCTTAAGCACCTGCGTCGCGAAAAGGAATTCACCCGCCTGCGCGACGAACTCGCGCACGAGCGTCGCGCACTGCCGTGGGTGCGCATCGACAAGGACTACCGGTTCGACACGACCACGGGTCCGGCTTCGCTGGCGCAACTTTTCGGCACGCGCAGCCAGCTCATCGTCTATCATTTCATGTATGGGCCCGACTGGGCCGAGGGTTGTCCGAGTTGCTCGTTCTGGGCCGACAATTTCGACGGAATCGGTGTTCATCTGGCGCAGCGTGACATCGCGCTGATTGCAGTCTCGCGCGCGCCGCTGGCCACGCTTGCGGCCTACGCCAAGCGCATGGGCTGGTCGTTCCCCTGGGTATCGTCGCTGGGCAGCGACTTCAACGCTGACTTCGGCGTTTCGTTTTCCGCCGAGGAGCGCGACCAGGGGCGCGCGTCCTACAACTATGGCGCGAACCGCCAGCCACCGCTCGAGGCCCCCGGGGTCAGCGTCTTCGCCCGCGACCGAGCAGAGGTGTTCCACACCTACTCAACCTATGGGCGGGGCCTCGACATGCTCAACGGCGCCTACCACTTCATGGACTTGGCGCCGAAAGGCCGCGACGAGGCGGCACTGCCCTACCCGATGCAATGGGTGCGTCGGCACGACCAGTACGGCGACGCCGCGCGCTGAGCGCATCGCGAGCTATCGTGCGCGCTTCACCCAGCGACCCCCTCTCGGCCACGTTCGCGGCGCTGGCCGATCCCACACGACGGGCGATCCTTGCACGCCTGTCCACCGGTGAAGCGACCGTAGGCGAACTTGCGCAACCCTTCGCGATGTCGCTACCGGCGATCTCGCGCCACCTGCGCGTCCTGCACGACGCCGGCCTCATCGAACGGCGTACCGATGCCCAATGGCGGCGCTGCCGCATCAACGCCGAGCGTCTGCACTCGGCCCATGCGTGGATCGCCGAATACCGGCAATTCTGGGAGGCTAGCTTCGCGCGCCTCGATGCCCATCTGCAACGAACCGGAGGAACTGCGAAATGACGATGCCGGACCTGGTATTGACCCGCGTGTTTCGCGCCCCGCGCGAGCGTGTGTTCGCCGCCTTTGTCGAGCGTGACGAATTGATGGCCTGGTTCGG
>JBJXGS010000039.1:0-3450 GCA_046160545.1 Burkholderiales bacterium | reverse complement strand
GCCGGGGTCGGTCGCGAGGATCCGCAACACCTGGCCCGAGCCCATGTCGTTGAGCGCTTTCTTGGCGCGCAGGATGGGCAGCGGGCAGTTCAACCCGCGGGCGTCTACGTCTTTGTCGAAATTCATTTCTGCGCTCCGTTCCAGCGCCAAGTATAGGTCGAACGGGCGTCTCGATGCACCACGTACCAGGAAAAGCCGCGGATCAGGAAAGGCCGAGGGCCTTGCGCGCGATGCCGTCCAGCAGCTGCTCGACCTCCCGCAGCGCCGCCTTCGATGCCGCCGTGCCGTCGGGCCGCCACGGCCGGCGGTAGCTCACGTGCACGGTCCCGGGCGCGTTCACCGCCTCGTAAACCATGATGCTGTAAGGGCAGAGCGCGGCGTTGGCGGGATCCGCCTCCATGGTCTTGCGCGACAGCGCCGCGCTGCAGAACACGAAGGCCTGCGCATCGACATAGAGCTTGCGCCCCGAGCCCACGTCCTTCCCGGTGCGCTCGAGCATGCGGTTGACGAACGACTGGTAGTCGATGACCAGCCCTTTCGCCTCGATCGCCTGCTTCAGGTCGTCGCGCACGTCCTCGAACTTGGCGCGCCTCGAATACGCTACGATGGGTTGCGGATCGGCCATGGGTTTCTCCCTCGGATCGTCCCTATAATCTAGCGCACCCACAGGCTAGCCGATTGACCGCAATCAAACGATGCGCGAATGCCTGCGTCCAGGCAGGTAGACTTGCCCCCCGATGAAGATCTGCATCGTTTCAGACAGCCACGACCGCGCCGAACCGCTGGCAGCAGCGGTGCGAAAGGCCGCCGAGCTGGGCGCCGAGGCCGTGATCCACTGCGGCGACCTGATCGGCACGCAGACCCTGGGAGGGGCGCTTGCCATCGGGCTGCCGCTGCACCTCGTCCACGGCAACAACATCGGCGACCAGGTCTCGCTCGCGCGCTGGGTGCGCGAGCGCAAGGGCCAGTTCCAGTACCACGGTCTCGATGCCCGCCTGGAGCTCGGCGGGCGGCGGATCTTCGTCGTGCACTACCCGGAGTACGGCCATGCCATGGCCTGCACCGGCGATTGGGATCTCGTGTGCTGCGGCCATTCGCATGCCGCGGCCGTCGAGCAGGTGGGCAACGTCAAGGGCGGCCGCACCTGGCTGGTGAATCCGGGCACGGTGGCGGGCCTCGCGGCGCCGGCGACCTGGGCTCTCGGCGACCTCGCGACGATGCGATTTGAAGTTTTTTCTATGGCCGCATAGCCGTTTTTTCGTTCGCGAGGCCCTCCTCGGCGCCTACAATCAGCGGATCCCAAGGGAGGAAGCCCGATGCTCAGCGTCAATCCGTTCGCCGCAGTTGCGGCGAGCATTCCGCCGTCCGTGATGCAGGGGTACGTGATCCTGATGGTTGTGCTGGTGGCCGCCGGCACGCTGTTCGACATGGTGCACAAGGGCAGCGCGAAATACTTCTTCGAGAAGATACGCCGCAAGCGCGCAAAGGGCGCGCTGCCGGTCGAGGGCGGGGCGCTGGTGTCGATCGCGGTGCAGACCGCGGTGGTCGACGTCATGGCCTCGGGCGAGTTCTGCAACCAGAAGCGCCGCATCGCGCACCTGCTGACGATGTACGGTTTCATCCTCTACGTGGTTTCGTCGGCTGTCATGGTGTTCGGCGCCTCGGCGACCCCGACGGGCGACCTGTGGCCGCGCTTGTGGTGGATCGGCGGCCTGATGGTCTGCGCGGGCGGCTACTGGTTCTGGTTCTTCATTCGCGTCGACGTGGCGGCGGAAGGCAACACGCCGCTGCGCGTGATGCGCGCCGACCTATTCATCCTTTCGCTGCTGGCGAGCGTGACTCTGGGATTGCTTTGGGCCTGGATAGGGGGTTTCGTCTTGTTCGCTTTCTACATTCTTGCCACAACAGCGCTGTTCGGCGGGGTGTACTGGTCCAAGTTCGCGCACATGTTCTTCAAGCCGGCGGCGGCCTTCGACAAGCGGGTGTCGAAAGCCGACGGCACGAACGAGAACCTGCCGACGCTGACCCGCGACGATCCGGCGCAGCGCGACAGGCACTCGATGGAACTATTGCGGGACGCCCCGATGGACATGGGGCTCGGCATCAAGCGCGAAGCGCCGCGCCACTACTAGAAACCAGGAGCCAGCCCATGCCTACCTTTGTCTACATGACGAGGTGCGACGGATGCGGACATTGCGTCGACATCTGCCCCTCGGACATCATGCATATCGACCCCACCTACCGGCGCGCCTACAACATCGAGCCGAACATGTGCTGGGAGTGCTACTCCTGCGTGAAGGCCTGCCCGCAAGATGCGATCGACGTGCGCGGCTACGCCGACTTCGCGCCGCTGGGCCACAGCGTGCGCGTGAAGCGCGATGAGCAGAAGGGCACGATCGCCTGGAAGATCAAGTTCCGCAACGGCACGGAGAAGAGTTTCCTCTCGCCCATCACCACCAAGCCCTGGGGGCAGGCGATCCCGAAGCTGGCGGAAGTTCCGGCGCCGACCAAGGACATGCGCGACGGCGAGCTGCTGTACAACGAGCCGAAATGGATCCGGATGGACGAAGGCGGCCTGCGCACGTTCAAGGACGCGGGCCTGACGCTGAAGCAGGGTGTCTACTACTGACATGGCCAACGACACGATCATCGAAGAGGGCATCGACGTCCTGGTCGTCGGTGCCGGCCTGGGCGGCACCGGCGCCGCCTGGGAGGCCCGGTTCTGGGGGCAGGACAAAAAAATTGTCATCGCCGAGAAGGCGAACATCGACCGCTCCGGCGCGGTGGCGCAGGGCCTGTACGCGATCAATTGCTACATGGGCACGCGCTGGGGCGAGAACAACCCGGAGGACCACGTCCGCTACGCCCGCATCGACCTGATGGGCATGGTGCGCGAGGACCTGCTGTTCGACATGGCGCGCCACGTCGACTCCACGGTGCACCAGTTCGAGGAGTGGGGCCTGCCGATCATGAAGGACCCGAAGACCGGGCGCTACCTGCGCGAAGGCCGGTGGCAGATCATGATCCACGGCGAGTCCTACAAGCCCATCGTGGCCGAGGCCGCCAAGAAGTCGGCGGACAAGGTCTTCAACCGCATCTGCGTGACGCACCTCTTGATGGACGAGGCCAGGGAGAACCGGGTGGCCGGTGCCGTCGGCTTCAACGTGCGCACCGGCAACTATCACGTTTTCAAGGCGAAGACCGTGGTCTGCGGCGCGGGCGGCGCCTCCAACATCTTCAAGCCGCGCTCGGTGGGCGAAGGCTCCGGCCGCACCTGGTACGCACCGTGGTCCTCGGCTTCCGCCTACGGCCTGATGATCAACGCCGGCGCGAAGATGACGCAGATGGAGAACCGCATCGTGCTGGCGCGGTTCAAGGACGGCTACGGCCCGGTCGGCGCCTACTTCCTGCACCTGAAGACCTATACGCAGAACTGCCTGGGCGAGGAGT
>JBJXGS010000038.1:0-12597 GCA_046160545.1 Burkholderiales bacterium | reverse complement strand
TATCGCTTCGAGGAACACGACATCTACCTGCCGATGGCGACCCTGGAGGAGCTCGACAACCACAAGAAGGGCATGACCGAGGTGTCGCGCAATGCGCGCCAGGCCAGCCGCTTCTTGGACGAGATTGTCGGCAGCGAGGAAGGCGCGATCGACGCCGGCATCTCGCTTGCCGGGCGCAACGGGCGTGATGCCAGCGGGCGGCTATTCCTGCAGACCGAGGCGATCAGCCATGTGCTGCCCAACTCGCTGCCCGCCGGCAAGGCCGACAACCAGATTCTCGGGGTGGTCTACCACCTGACGCAGAAGCATCCGGGGCGCGCGGTGATCCTGGTGTCCAAGGACATCAACATGCGCATCAAGGCGCGCGCACTGGGCCTGCCCGCCGAGGACTACTTCAACGACAAGGTGCTGGAGGATACCGATGTCCTCTACACCGGGGTCTCGGCGCTGCCGGCCGATTTCTGGGAGACCCACGGCAAGGGCGTGGAAAGCTGGAAGCAGGGCGACCGCACCTTCTATCGGGTGCGCGGGCCTTTGACGCGCGACTGGCTGATCAACGAATTCGTCTATCTTGAGGACGAGGCCGGTGGCGGAGCCCCCTTCCAGGCACGCGTCGTCGAAACCAGCGGCAAGACCGCCGTCCTCAAGGTGCTGCGTGACTTCACGCACCAGAAGCAGTCGGTGTGGGGCATCGTGGCGCGCAACCGCGAGCAGAACTTTGCCTTGAACCTGCTGATGGACCCGCAGATCGACTTCATCACCCTCTTAGGTCAGGCCGGCACCGGCAAGACCCTCATGACGCTGGCGGCCGGACTCATGCAGACCCTGGAGGACAAGGTCTATAGCGAGATCATCATGACCCGCGTGACCGTACCCGTCGGCGAGGACATCGGCTTTTTGCCCGGTACTGAAGAAGAGAAGATGAACCCCTGGATGGGCGCGCTGGAGGACAACCTGGACGTCCTGAACAAGACCGACGACGAGGCAGGGGACTGGGGCCGTGCCGCGACGCGCGACCTGATCCGCAGCCGCATCAAGGTGAAGTCGCTCAACTTCATGCGCGGACGCACCTTCATCAACAAGTTCCTCATCATCGACGAGGCGCAGAACCTGACACCCAAGCAGATGAAGACCCTGATCACGCGCGCCGGCCCCGGCACCAAGGTGGTCTGCCTGGGCAACATCGCGCAGATCGACACGCCCTACTTGACCGAAGGCTCGTCGGGACTCACCTTCGTGGTCGACCGCTTCAAGGGCTGGACGCACAGCGGGCACGTGACCCTGCAGCGCGGCGAACGCTCGCGCCTGGCGGACCACGCGGCCGAGGTGCTGTAGAGCGAATGCCGAGTCAGCCGCGACTGCGCCAGCGCGTCACTTGACCAGGCGGGTGCGCGGATGCTGCGCGACCCAGCCGAACCAGAACGCGCGATGCGCCGGCAGGCGCCTGAGCAGGCTGCCGTCCGGGCCCGTCATGCCGTTTTCCGTGACCCGCCAGGCGCGGCCGGCCGAGTCGAGCGCCCGTGCCTGGCCGTCCCAGGACGCGAAGCGCACACCGGGCGCCGCATAGGCGCGGTTGGCGCCTCCCGGTGAGGTAAGGACGACGAAGGCAGCGCGCCCGACGCGGTCGTGGTACACCGGATGACGGGCGAGGAAGTCGGCCGACATCGCCAACACGTCGTCGTCGGCCTCGTCGGGGCGCACCACGAAAACCTCGGCCTTGTTGTACAGGCGATCGTCCTGGCGCGGCACCGCGAACATCAGCGCATCGGTGCCAAAGTAGTCGCGGTACGCTGCGCCCTCGGAATAGTCGCGCCGGTGCCCCGTGGCAGGCGACAAAACCCGGGTGGTCGGGTGGCGGCGGCGCCACTCGCCCCAGGTGGTCGTGACCACCGTCAGCGGCGCCAGGCGGATGCCCTGCCCGGCCAGGCGGCCGATCACCGGCACGCCGTCGATGGTGTTCCACAGTGACTTGGTCGCCTGGTCGTACATGAGCTTGTTGGAGCGGTACAGGAAGCCGCTGGTACCGAGCGCGTGGTGCACGCCGGCGACGCGCGGATCGTAGACGATCATGGCACCACACAGGGTGCAGTAGACGCCGTTGATCTCGCGTCCGCCAACCCGGTCGCGCACCATCTCGTGCCAGGCCAGGATGCGCTTCGGGTAGGCGCGCGCCTCACCGTCGATTTCAACGCCGAAGACGACATGCGAATCGGCAAGCCAGCGGGCCTCGCGCGCCGCGAGCATCGCCGGCCGGTCCAGCGGCGGAATGCCGTCGCGGATGACGCCGCCCCAGCGTACCTCGTCTAAGCGAATCAGGCTCCTGGGGTCGCCGCGGAAATATTCGCCAAGCGAAGGATCGATGAGTTCGTAGAGGCGCGCCTTGAACTCGGCGTATTGCGGGTGAGCGACAACCTCCCGGTTCCACAGCCAGCGGTACCAGGCATCGACGCCGCCGTCGCCGGCCACACCGGTGGCCTCGCGCAGGACCTGGGCCACTGCCTCGCGCACGACGCGAAACGGCGAGAACTGCACGATCTCGATGAGCGGCGCGGCATAGGCGTCACGCCAGGGATTGCGCAAGCCCGGAATCACCTCGCCCGCGGCGGCGGCATCGCCGCCTAACAGGCGCAGAAAGGCCAGGAGGGGCAGCATCTCCTGCTGTGCGCGGGTCGGGGTGGTCGCCAGGGCGGCGATTGCGCCCACGAAATGCCGGCGTCTCATCGCAAAGTACCCCTTGGCCTCGCCACAGGGCGTCGTGGCGACTGCTCAGCCGTCATTGCGACGCCCGACCGTAACGGTCGGGCCGAAATCCGGGAAAGTGGCGTCGGCTGCACCAAGGCGCATACGGAGCGCGGCCGACCGCGGATGCGCAGGCCGGCGGCCCGGTCAAAATCCGGGCGGCCCGCGTCCTGCCAACTCAGATTACAAAGATCCGCTCGTTGTCGAAGGCGTCCGACATCAGGACCGGCGCACCGTCGGTGATCTCGATCAGGTCTTCCATGTGGTAGCCGACCTTGCCGACCCAGCGCACGCGCGTCTCCACGGTTGTCACCATGCCGGGCTCGAAGGGCGTGTCGTCGTGCGGGCTGATCAGGGGATGTTCGTGCACCAGAAGCCCGACGCCGTGACCGTTGTGCGCGTAGGGAAACGGCAGGTCGGCGGCAGCGTAGAGCTTGCCCGCCGCCGCGAAGAGCTGGCTGCCGGTGTTGCCGGGACGCACCATGTCGATCAAGCGATGATGAATGTCGCGCAGGCGCGTCCAGTAGGACTGGTCCTCGGCGGTCGGCTCGCCCACCTTGGCTGTGCGACCGATGTTGGTGATGTATTCGGAGTACCAGGCGCCGACGTCGGCCTTGACGATATCGCCTGCCTGCACCCGGTAGTCGCCCGGGGACATGTGCGGATAGCCGGTATTGGCCCCGGCGTTGATGTGCAGGTAGGCCACCATGTCTGCGCCGGTATGCATGAGCGCGTCGGCCAGGCGGTTGGCCATGCTCTTCTCGGTCTCGCCGACGCGCACCGTCGCGTAGGTCGACAGCAGGGCCTTTTCGGTCGACCGGTAGGCATTGCGCAGAATCGCGAGTTCGCGCGGGGTCTTGAACATCCGCGCACGCAGAAAAAGATCCGTGCACTGCGAAAGCTTGAGGCCCGGCAGGCGCTCGCGCAGGTGGTCGGCATAAAGCGCTGCCAGATAGTCGAGCTCGGCGCCGATGTGGGCGTTGGCCAATCCCAGTTCGGTCAGTACGTCAGCGACCAGGTCCATGGGCTTGACCACGAACTCCTTGTAGGAGCGCACGTCCTTGATCCACGAGGTCGCACGTACGTAGCCCTCCTCGACCAGGCACACCACGAACACCGGGTCGCGGCCCTTGGGCCATATCACCAAAGCGAGGCGGTCCCGGATCGAGGTCTGGGTCGAGATGTGCACGTCGCCAACGTAGCGCACGTTGTCGGGCGAGACTGCGATGACCGCGTCAAAGTTGCTCTGGGCAAGCAAATTCTCGACCCGGCGTACGTCGCCCAGGGTCTCGTCGATGGTTGTGGCCATGTCGTGCGTCTCCCTGCTGCCATTTGCCGCCGGTCCCGTTGCGAGCCGGACGCGAAGCGGCTAGGATAGCAGAGCGCCCCCAAGCCAACACCACACCTATCAAGAGGATGGTTCGATGATGAAGCCCGGCCTTTTCGCGTCCCGTATCGTGCTCGCTGCCGCTGCCTGCCTGGCACTGGCGTCAGCGTTCCTGCCCTCGTCCTCCTGGGCGCAGAAGCGCGGCGGCACCTTCATCGTCGCATCAGAAGGTGAACCCGGCGTCCTCACCGCGCACCTGTCGACCGACACCTCGGCGGTCATGATCGCTTCGAACGTCTTCAATGGCCTGGTCAACGCAGACTTCAAGCTGCAGCCCACGCCCGAACTTGCCGAGCGCTGGGAAATCTCGCCGGACGAGCGCACCTATACCTTTCATATGGTCAAGAACGCGAAGTGGCACGACGGCAAACCCGTCACCGCCCACGACGCTGCGTTCACCTTGAACGAGCTCACGGCCAAGAACCATCCGCGTGCCGGCGCCTGGTGGCCCAACGTTGAATTTGTCCGTGCTGTCGACGACCACACCCTGGTCATCCAGCTCAAGGCCAAGTACGCACCCTTCCTGATCCTCCTGGGCAATTCGCTCGGCATGGGCACCCTCATCATGCCCAAGCATCTTTACGAAGGCAAAGACGCCAAGTCGAATCCTGTCAATCGCGCCCCCATCGGCAGCGGCCCGTTCAAGTTCTCCAAGTGGGAGCGCGGCAGCCATGTCGAGCTGGTGCGCAATCCGACCTACTTCCGCGCCGGCAAGCCGCATCTGGACCGCGTCGTGTTCCGCTTTGTCCCGGACGCGGCGACCCGCCTGGTCAGTATCGAGAAAGGTGAACTCGACTTCCTGCACGCCTACATCGTTCCGTACAACGAAGTCGAGCGCCTGAAGAAGTCCCCCAAGGTGCAGGTGGTCAACCGCGGCCTGGAGATGGTCGCGACCAACGAATTCCTTTTCTTCAATACGCGTAACGGCCCGCTGCAGGATGTGCGGGTGCGGCAGGCCATCGCGCACGCGATCGACCGCAACGAAATCCGCTCGCGCGCCCTGTTCGGCCTGGGACGCGTCGCCCACAGTCACTTGAACTCCAGCCTCGGCTGGGCCTTCACCGACAAGTTCGATGCCTACAAGACCCGCGATGTGGCCAAGGCCAACTCGCTCCTCGACGCCGCCGGGCATCCGCGCAAGGACGGTCGCCGCTTCACGCTGCGCCTGACCTGGGACTCGGGCAAGGAGGTCGAGCTGCGCACTGCCGAAATCATTCGCTCCAACCTGCGCGAGGTCGGCATCGAACTCACGATGCAAACCTACGACCGCGCGACCTACATCGAGAGAACCTATCGCAACTGGGATTTCGACATGGCGATCCAGAACTCCACCACGGGTCCCGACCCTGCCATCGGCGTGACGCGCTCGTACCATACGCGCCAGATCCTGAAGCTGCCCTTCGTCAATGCGATGGGGTACTCGAACAAGGAGTTGGACCAGATCTTCGACAGCGAATACTCGATCATCGACGTCAAGAAACGCGCCGCTGCCTGGCAGCGCGCCCAGGAAATCCTCATGCGCGATCTGCCAGGCCTGCCCCTGTTCGAGTTCCCGGTCCTCAACATCGCCTCCTCGGCATTCAACAACGCCGTCAGCGGTCCGATGGGCTACCTCGAGAGCCGCGAAAACGTCTCGCAAAAGTAGAGTGGCGCTCCCGGCCACCGGTCCGCTCTAGCGCGTCACACGGGTCGCCCGCGCTCGATGCCATTGCTGCTCTACGCGCTGCGTCGTCTTGCGCAGGCGCTGCCGCTGATCCTCGCGATCATCGTGATCAACTTCACGTTGATCCACGCGGCGCCGGGCGATCCGGTCGATATCCTTCTGGGTCAGGGAGAGGCCGACCCGCAGATCGTCGCCCAGCTGCGTGCCGAATTTGGCCTGGACCAACCGGTCCCGGTGCAACTCGTGCGCTATACAGCCAAGGTTCTCACCCTCGATCTGGGCACGAGTTTTCGCTACCGCGAACCGGTCTTCGACCTCATCATGTCGCGCCTGCCTGCCACCCTGCTCCTCATGGGCGCAGCTCTGGTCGTGAGTACGTTGGTCGCAATCGCGCTTGGCGTGGTCGCGGCGCGACGTCCTTACTCCGGGCTGGACAACAGCGCGACCCTGATCGCGTTGGCCGGCTACTCGATGCCGGTCTTCTGGCTCGGCCAGCTTCTCCTGATCACCTTTGCGCTCAAGCTCGACTGGTTTCCTGCGCAGGGCATGATGTCCATACGCGCTCCCACCGAGGGCTTCGGCAAGGTACTCGACATCGCGCACCACCTGGTGCTGCCGGCGGCCACCTACAGCCTGTACCACCTGGCGCTCATGTTCCGCCTGACCCGGGTCAAGATGCAGGACGTGCTGGCGCAGGACTACATCCAGACCGCGCGCGCCAAGGGGCTGTCGGAAGCGCAAACCGTCTTCCACCACGCGTTGCGCAATGCGATGCTGCCCATCATCACCGTGCTGGGCCTCAACTTCGGCTTCATGCTCGCCGGTTCGGTCCTGACTGAAACCGTCTTCGCCTGGCCCGGCACCGGACGCCTGCTCTACGAGGCCATCGTCGCGCGCGACTATCCGGTGCTCATGGGTCTGTTCGTCTGCCTGTCGACCATGGTCGTGCTGGTCAACGTGGCCACCGACATCGCCTACGCGCTGATCGACCCGCGGGTGGTCTACCGATGAGCGTAGCGATCACAAGCGCGGTGCTACCGCAGCGTCCCGGCGCCTGGGCCATCTTCGCGCGCAACCGCTTTTCCTTGGCCGGCCTCATCATCCTTGCCGTGCTGGTCGTGGCTTCGCTCGCTTCTGTCCTGGCCTCGCCCTTCGATGTGCATACCGTTGGTGTCGGCCCCACGCTTGAAGGTCCGGGCGCGTCGCACTGGTTTGGCACCGACGATCTGGGGCGCGATGTGTTCTCGCGCGTCCTGGCCGGCACCGGTGTCTCGCTCATCGTCGGCTTCGCGACTGCGGCAATGGCGACCGCACTGGGTGTGTTCGTCGGCGCAGTGGCCGGTTTCACCGGCGGCCGGCTGGACGATGCCCTCATGCGCGCCACCGAGGTGTTCCTGGTCATTCCACGCTTTTTCCTGGCCATCCTGTTGGTCGCTTTCTTTGGTGCCAATCTTTTCAACCTCGTGTTCGCGATCGCCATTCTGAGCTGGCCCGAGATCGCACGCCTGACGCGCGCCGAGTTCCTGAGCCTGCGCGCCCGACAGTTTGTCGACGCCGCACGGGTCGCCGGCGCCTCCCGGGCGGAGCTGGTCTTTGGCGAAATCCTGCCCAATGCCCTTGGCCCGGTGATCGTCAGTGCCACGCTGCTGGTTGGCCAGGCCATGCTGCTGGAGGCGGGCTTGAGCTACCTGGGCCTGGGCGACCCGGGACGCGTGAGCCTGGGCCTGATGCTCAACCAGGCGCAATCCATCATGCGCAGCGCCTGGTGGGCGACAGCCGCGCCGGGACTGGCGATCTTCGCGGCGGTCATCGCGGTCAACCTGATCGGCGACGGCTTGAACGACCTCTTCAATCCGCGCAGCCGGGAGCGTTGAGTGAGCGCGCCGCTGCTTTCGATCCGTGGCCTCGTGACCGAGATTCCGACCGCACGCGGCGTGGTGCGCGCAGTCGGCGGGCTGGACCTTGACATCGCAGCCGGTGAGGCAGTCGCGCTGGTCGGGGAATCCGGTTGCGGCAAGAGCATGACGGCGCTATCGATCCTGCGCCTGTTGCGCCCGCCGGCGTCAATCGTCGCCGGCAGCGTCGCTTTCGAAGGCGTCGATCTGGTGGGCATGGACGAGCGCGAAATGCGCCGCCTGCGCGGCGCGCGCATCGCGATGGTCTTCCAGGACCCGATGACCTACCTGAACCCGGTCAAGACTGTCGGCCATCAGGTCGCCGAGGCACTCATCGTCCATCGCGGGCTGGATCGTGCAGGCGCACGCGCTGAAGTAGCGCGCCTGTTTGAACGCGTGCGCCTGCCGCAGCCTGACCGCACCGGCAGCCTCTACCCGCATCAGCTCTCCGGCGGCATGCGCCAGCGCGTCATGATCGCGATGGCGATTTCCTGCCGCCCGGCGCTTCTCATCGCCGACGAGCCGACCACGGCGCTGGACGTGACGATCCAGGCGCAGATCATGCAACTGCTCTCGGAACTGCGCGCCGAGCTCGGCGGGGCGATGCTTCTGATCACCCACGACCTCGGGCTGGTGGCTGAGACCTGCGATCGCGTCAACGTCATGTACGCAGGCGAGATCGTCGAGTCGGCGCCGACCGCCGAGATCTTCGCTGCGCCACAACACCCTTACACGGCAGGCCTGTTGCGCTCGACGCTGGGTATCCACGCTCCGCGCCGCGAGTTCCGCTCCATACCCGGCCAGCCGCCCGACCTCATTGCCCCGCCCGCGGGCTGCCGCTTTCATCCACGCTGCGAGCGCGCCGTGACCCGCTGCGGCCAAGCCGTGCAGCGCGTCCACGCGGGTCCGGCAAGCATGCATCGCTGCGACGTCGCCGCCGGGGCCGTATGAACGCGGTCTCCGGGTCGCCTCGCGACGCAGCGCAGATCCGCCTTGCGGTTGAGAAGCTCGCGGTCACGTTTTCACTGCCCGGCGAAGGATTCTTCGCGCCGCGCACAGCGGTGCGCGCTGTCGACGGCGTGAGCTTCTCTGTGGCCGCCGGCGAGGTGGTCGCCCTGGTCGGTGAGTCGGGGTGCGGCAAGACCTCGCTGGCGCGTGCGATTGCCGGGCTGGTGACACCCTCGGCCGGCCGCGTGCTGCTTGAAGGCGCCGATGTCACCGGCTTTCCCGCGACCCTGCCTGCCAGCGCGCGCGCCGCGGTGCAGATGGTGTTCCAGGACCCGTTCGAGTCGCTCAATCCGCGCAAGACGGTGCTGGCGACCCTGTCCCAGCCGTTGCGACTGCACGGCACCGTCGCGCCGGGGGCGGTTCGCGCCGAGGCTGCGCGGCTTCTCTCTGTTGCCGGATTGCCGGCGGACGCGCTGGAACGCTACCCGCATGAATTTTCCGGCGGGCAGCGCCAACGCATCGGCATCGCGCGCGCCATCGCGCCGCGCCCGCAGGTGCTCATCGCCGACGAGGCGGTATCGGCGCTCGACATCTCGATCCGCGCCCAGCTCCTGGCACTGCTCGACGGCCTGCGGCGCGACCTCGGGCTGTCGATGCTCTTCATCACCCACGATCTCGGCGTGGTGCGCTCCTTCGCCGACCGCGTGCTGGTCATGTACTTGGGCCGCATCGTCGAGGAGGGACCGACCGAGGCGGTATTCGGCAGCCCGCGTCACCCCTACACGCAGGCCCTCCTGGCGGCCACGCCCATTCCCGACCCTGCGCTCGCACGTGCGACCAAACGCATCATCCTGGGCGGCGACGTTCCCAGCCCGCGTGCGATTCCTGCCGGCTGCCGCTTTCACCCGCGCTGCCCGGTCGCCGTCGAGCGATGCAGCCGGGAGGAACCGGCGCATCGAAGCCTGGGCCCTGGCGTCGCCGCATCCTGCCACCTCATCACTGACTGACCCTCCACCCCGCTACCGGAAAAGGAACCAATATGGAAATCGCCGCCGAAAACATGGATCGCCTTCTTTGCATCGAAATGCGTCGCAAGGGCCTGCCGCGCGGATTCAAGTGGCCGCTCTACGAAGCAGCGCGCGC
This sequence comes from Burkholderiales bacterium, assembly GCA_046160545.1. GTDB lineage: Bacteria > Pseudomonadota > Gammaproteobacteria > Burkholderiales > JAEUOS01 > JAEUOS01. The sequence goes on along the minus strand of JBJXGS010000038.1, from coordinate 2,822 downwards.
GATATCCGACGGGCCTATGGTGCTGAAAGCCGCGCAGCTCCTTGACCGCCCGCCAGCGAAAGTGGGCATCTTCACCGGTGCGGCCGTCCCGGAACACATGCCCGTCGGCGAGAACGACGGGCCGTTCGGCTCGGCAGTGTTGGCCGGCGCCCTGGCGCGTATTGGCCATGCACCGACCATCTACACCGACCCGGTCTGCGCAGCGCCGATCGAGGCCCTCCTCAAGCGCTCGGGCGTTGTCGCCCCGGTCGTGCGCTTGAAACTGGGCGACAAGGCGCAGCTCGCCAGCGCCGCTGCGGCTGAAGATATCCTGGTCGCCATCGAGCGCCTCGGCGGCAACATCAATGGCAAGCTTCACGGCGTCAACGGCACCAACCGCGACGCATTTCGCTGCAACGTCGACCACGCCTTCCATGAGGCCACGCGCCTTGCCAAGACCACCATAGGAATCGGTGACGGCGGCAATGAAGTCGGCTTCGGGCGCCTGCGCGAGACGCTGGAGGCGTGCCTGCCGGAGTTTTCGCAAAAGGACAAGACGCCCTGCGGCGGCGGCATCTTTTCCGCGATCGCCACCGATCACCTGGTCGTGGCCTCGACGTCCAACCTCGGCGCCTACGGCGTCGTCGCGGCGCTGGCCATGCTGAAGAACGACCCGTCGCTATGCCACACCGCTGAAGAAGAGATTGCACTACACCACGTCGGCGTCGGACTGGGCCTGGTCGACGGTGGCGGCGGCGGACTGATTCCCTGGTGCGACGGCATTCCGGCCGAGTCCAACGCGGCGGTGGTCACGCTGCTGCAGAACATCGTGCTGCGCACGCTGGAGGCGCCGCGCATCCGGACCTTCTAGTAAAAGGCAGTTCCAGACGCCGAGCTTACGCACCTGCACCGAGCCGTTCTGCTGCGGCGAGAAAATCCGTGACCATGCGTCCGGGTTCGTAGCCGAATCGCTCGGGTTGTATCTCAAGCTCCTGGATCCGGTAGACCCGGAACACCCGGAATGCGGACTCAGTCTCGCTCCATCCTCCGAGCGTCCACGTCCCGCTGATGTAGCGGAGGCACAGGGGACGAACCCGGGGCGCAATAGCCGAACCATCGCCCTGGGTGTAGCAAAAGCTCACCACGCGTTTCCCGGTAATCGCGGCGCGGAGTTCGCGCAGCGCTCGCTTGACTTCTGCTGATACCCGAAAGTCCGGCACGACGAGTCCCGGGTCTTCCAGCCGCGGCTTGAGCGAAGCCGGCAGCGCGGCGTCCACCTTGGCAAGCAGGGTATCGGCCGCGGCTTGCAGGCCCTCGTCGGCGCAGCTTTGCACCAGGCGTGCACCGAACACCAGCGCCTGAATCTCCTCCGGCGTGAACATGAGCGGAGGTATCTGGTATCCGCGCTGCATTCGAAAGCCGATTCCGGCTTCGCCTTCGATCGGGACGCCCGAAAGCGACAGGTCATGAATGTCCCGGTAGACCGTGCGGCGCGACACGCCAAGGCGCCCGGCAAGCCAATCGCCGGTGACGATGCGCCTGCCACCGAGCAGGAGGATGAGCTGAAAAAGGCGGTCCGCGCGTCGCACCTGAGGTCTCCTATGACTGGTGACATGACGGTGTCAGCAGCGCCTCGGTAACATGAAGCCGGTTGATCGCGTAACGATCTCCAAGCCACTGCCCACAACTTGCCCAGAGGAGTCGTTCATGTCAAGCGTTATCAACTGGTTCGATATACCGGCCACCGACTTGGATCGTGCCGCTCGCTTCTACGAGACCGTACTGGCCATCTCGCTGATACGAGAGAACATGCTCGGTGCCAGGATGGCGATCTTCCCGGCCAAGCCCGGCGAGGCAACCGGCGCCATTATTGCTCGCGAAGGCGTCACCCCAGGCACTACCGGCTCGACCATCTACCTCAAGGCCGGTGCAGACCTGTCCGCAGCGCTTGGTCGCGTGACGGCTGCCGGCGGGAAGATCCTGCACCCCAAAACATTCATCAAGGAAGGCTGGGGCTACTTCGCGATCATTCTCGACAGCGAAGGAAACAGCGTCGGCCTGCAATCCCCGAAATGACCTCCATGCCCTGAAAGGAGGAGTCTCATGGTCAACACTGTCGTCAACCGCTTTCTAACCGCCATTTTTTCGGCTCTTGCCCTCTCGGGCACGATCCAAGCTCAGGAATCAACAACATCGTCACACCCGGTCGTGCATATCGAGGTTCTTGGAATCGATGCGCCCCGCCTCCAGCGCTTCTACGCAGAGCTGTTCGGCTGGAATATCAATATTAATCCCGTAGGTTACGGTTACGTTCCGGTGGCGCCAGTGCCGCCCGTTACGCTCACCGGAGGAATCGGGTTCAACCCGCAACGTCAGCCGATCGCCATCTTCTACGTCAAGGTGATCGATCCGGCGGCCACGCTAAAGCGGGCGGAGGCGCTTGGTGGGCGAATCGCGATGTCCCCAGTGGAAGTGCCCGGGGGAATCACCTTCGCCCGCTTTGCCGATCCGGAGGGGAATATCGTGGGCATCGTGCGGCGGCCGAATTAGGCTGCGTGCGAATCATTTCAAGATCGACTCCTTCCTGACCTGCGGCTCAACCTCTGAATTGTGCGGCGCCGACTGGCGTCTCCACCGATGAATAGTTGGGCCTCGCGATAGGGGGCACCGATTTGCTCACGAATGGACCGGGGAGGCCGAGAGTTTGACGCCGAGAGCATGAAGCAGCTTGAGCATGGTGTCGTAGCGCGGCTTGGCACCAGGCGTCAGTGCCTTGTAAAGGCTCTCGCGCCCAAGACCAGCATCCTTCGCAAGCTGTGCCATTCCGCGGGCGCGAGCCACGT
>JBJXGS010000037.1:0-14235 GCA_046160545.1 Burkholderiales bacterium | reverse complement strand
ATGAAAACGTCGCCCAGGCCATGGGCGGTGCCATGAGCACCACCGGCGTGCCCGACGGCCCGCCGTTTGTCACCGGCGCGCAGATTGGCGACTCCGGTACCGGTCTGCACCTGGCCATCGGGCTTCTCGCCGCTTTGCACCAGGCGCGGCGCACCGGCAAGGGACAGTACGTCGAAGTCGCAATGATGGACGGCGTCATGAACCTTTGCCGTGTGAAGTTCCGCGACCACCAGCGCCTGCAGCGCGGCGTGCTGTCCGAGTACTCGGTGCCGACCTATCAGGGCATGGGTGAGACACCGCGTGCCGGCAACGACTCCGGCGGCGGCCAGCTCGGTAACGCGATCCACTGCAAGCCGCATGGCGCGAACGACTGGATCTACGTCGTCGTCCAGGAGGCCGTATGGAGCGCGCTGGCCAAGCGCATCGGCCCGGATGTCGGCATCCCCAACCTGGATACCGACGAGCGCTTCGCCACCATCGGCGAGCGGCGCAAGAACCAGCAGCTCATGTGGACCCTGCTCAACAAGTTCGCCTCTGCCTTTACCAAGCGCGAGTTCATGGCGATCCTGAACCCGCTGGACGTGCCCTGCGGTCCCATCATGTCCACCGAGGATTTGGCGACTGACGAGCACATCAAGGGTCGCGACATGTACGTCGAACTCGACCACCCGCAGCGCGGCAAGTGGTTCAATGTCGGCATGCCGATCAAGTTGTCGGAGTCGCCGGCGAGAATCGAGCGCTCGCCGCTCCTGGGCGAGCACACCGACGAGGTCCTGGCCTCGGTGCTCGGTTACGACGCGACCAGGATCGCTGCATTGAAGACTGCCGGCGCGTTCAGCGCACCGCCCAAGAAGGCCGCCTAGGGCCAGGCCGCGACCGCGCGGCCCTTGGCCACCCAGGTTCACTCACGGGCACCTTGCGTGCCCGTTTTCTTCCGGAGACAAGAAAAATGAAAGTAGCCATCATCGGTCAACAGGACTTCGGCAAGGCCGTCCTGGAAGCCCTGCTCGCACGCGGCGACACCGTCGCGGCGGTATTCTGCGCCCCGGAAAAGGAGGGTGCCCGACCCGATGCGTTGCGCGTGGCCGCGCAGGAAAAGGGCCTCACGGTGCATCAGTTCAAGTCCCTCAAGACGCCCGAGGCGGTCGAAGCGATGAAAGCTGCAAATGCCGACATCGGCATCATGGCCTACGTACTGCAGTTCGCGCCGCAGGATTTTGTAAACATTCCGATGCACGGCACGATCCAGTACCACCCCTCGCTCCTGCCCAAGTACCGCGGGCCCTCGTCTATCTCCTGGCCCATCATCTGCGGAGAGAAGGAAACCGGTCTCACCATCTTCCGTCCCACCGATGGCCTCGACGAGGGAGCGATCATCCTGCAGAAGAAAGCCCCGATCGGCCCCGATGACACTTTGGGTTCGATCTACTTCGACCGCCTTTTCCCGCTGGGCGTGGCCGCGATGCTCGAGGCCGCCGACCTGGTGGTCGCCGGCAAGCACACCGAGACCGTGCAGGATGAGTCACAAGCCACTTACGAAGGCTGGTGCCGCGATGCCGAGTCGAAGATCAACTGGGCCAATCATTCCAGCATCGTCTACAACCTGATCCGCGGCTGCAGCCCCGCGCCCGGCGCATGGACCACCTTCAACGGGGCAAAACTCTGGATTTACGAGGCGCGCCTGGAGAAGGTCGTGACCTTCGGCGCGGTCAAGGGCAAGATCGGCGAGGTCGTCGCCGCTGGCGACGGCAAGATCGTCGTCACTTCCCAGAGCGGGCGCATTCACGTCATGAAGGCCAAGCTGGGTGACGGCAAGAAGGTGAACGGCGATGCACTTGGCATCGCCGTGGGGTGCCTCCTGGGTACCTGATCGAAGGGCTGCCTAGCGCTGCGCGCGGTCGACAAATCGCTTCGGCGCGACGAACCCGTCAGCGTCGACTGCCAAGCCCGCCGCCGCCGCGGCGACGACGACGCCGTCATCCCAGAGAATCCGTTTGCGATGGTCGCCTGCAGTCATCAGCACGGCGACAGCGTCACCGTCCCCCGTGTTGACCAGCCGGCGCCAGCAGTCGCCCGGGACAGCGAAACTGTCCCACGCGTGGGCGTTGCCGATGAGCGTATAGGTTGCCTTGCCATCTGCAGCCTCGATCTCGAGGGCGAGTGAACCGCGCCTCGCGATGAGGACCTGCTTCTCCGCGAGCAGGTGTCGCGAGACGGAGCCACCTTGCGGGATGCGTAGCCACTCGATCGACAGGCCATGCGCGTTGGCTACCGGTGCCTGCCCGTCGCGGTCGCCGCTGATTCCCAAGCCGATCGCCGGCGCCAATTGCGCCCCGCCGCCTGGAAGTGTCGAATCGAGGAAGCCGTGGCGCGACCACGCGAGGTCATCGAAACGGACAATGCGCCCGATCATCTGCTGCGGCGACCAGCGGCGCAGTGCCGCAATCTCGTCGGGCGTCATGGGTTCAAGCAGGCGCACGTCGGGCGGCAGAGGCCCGTCGCGGCGCACGTCGATCATGCGGTAGTCCTCGGTGAGATAGACGCCGTTCTGTGCGGCTTCCGCGAGCGTGCCCGGCCCCCAGAGGATGCCGCCGGTGCTGTCGCCGCCGAGCGCGGTGAACATGAAGCCATCGTCGACGCCGGTATTGGTGAAGCTGCGGTAGATCCAGGTGGGCACCGAGACCAGGTCTCCAGTGCCGATCGCCGCTGACGAAGCATCGGGATTGAATCCCCAGTCGATGCGCCAGTCGCCGCGCACGCAGATGAAGACCTCGCAGGTGAAATGCATGTGCGGCGGGTTAGTCTTGCCGTGCGGCATCGACACCGCGCCGACCTGGAAGCCGTGCTTGTCACGCAGATTCACCGGCTGATTCGGGTTCTGCGCGACACCGGAGCCGATCAGGGCATAGTTGTATTTGGGGTTGCAGCCAGGGATGCAATAGTCGATGAAGGCCTCGGTGGTGTAGTGCAGGCTGGAAAACGGGATGTGGCGCGCATCGAGCGCCGCGCGGGTGATCATGCAAATACTCCTGCGTTCGTGAACAGGGGAATGGGACGCACCGTCCTCATGCGCGCACGCGCGCGCCGGAGGCGGCGTCGAACCAGAAAAGGCGCTCAGGGTCGAAACGCACGCCGATGCGCGCGTTCGGGGCCAGGCGCAGATCCTTGGGCGCCTTGATTGCGACGAGTGTCTGCCCGATCATCACGGTCGCCATGGTCGCCTCGCCAAGCAGTTCGAAGGTGTAGACAGGCGCGTGGAAGTGCGCGTCCGCGCCATCGACGATGCGCATGTCCTCGGCGCGCGCTCCAAGAGTCAGCGCGCCGCTGCGCGGCGCGGCCAGTGCGATCGTCAGGCCGGCGCCAGCCTTCACCTGCTGCCCATGGGCCTCGACATCGATCAGGTTCATCGCGGGATTGCCGATGAAGCCGGCGACGAACGCATCGGCCGGGTCGTTATAGATGTCCTCGGGCGGACCGAGCTGGTGGATGACGCCGTCGCGCATCACCGCCACCCGGTGCGCGAGGGTCATCGCCTCGACCTGGTCGTGGGTGACATAGATCGTCGTGACCTCGAGTTCCTGCGCCAGGTGCTTGATCTGCGCGCGCGCCACCACGCGCAGCTTGGCGTCGAGGTTGGACAGCGGCTCGTCCATCAGGAACACCCGTGGCTTGCGCACGATCGAGCGCGCCAGCGCGACACGCTGGCGCTGGCCACCGGATAGCTCGCGTGGCATGCGGCCCAGATAGGGCGTCAGCTCGACGCGCTCGGCCGCTCTTGCAACCAGTCGTTCACGTTCGTCTGGCGCTACGCCACGCAGCTTGAGCGGGTAGGCGATGTTGCGCGCCACGCTCATGTGCGGGTAGAGACCGTAGTTCTGGAACACCATGGCGACGTCGCGCTTCTGCGTGGGCACTTCGTTGACGCGCTCACCATCGAAGGCGATCTCTCCCAGGGTCGGGTGCTCGAGCCCGGCGATCATGCGCATGGTGGTCGTCTTGCCGCAGCCCGATGGCCCGAGCAGGACCAGGAATTCGCGGTCGGCGATCGTGAGGTTGAGATCGCGAACGATGCGCACCGCACCGAAGGACTTGTCGATGCCGGTCAGAGTGATGGTGGTCATGTCTGGGCTTTTAGCGAACAGCGCCGGCAGTAAGGCTGCCAATGAACTGGCGATGCACCAGGAGCGATACCAGGAACATCGGTGCGGTGATCAGGATGCCGCCGGCGGCCATCAGCTCCCAGAGGTCACCGCGATCGGTGCGAAAGCCGATCAGGCCGATCGGCAGCGTCAGCGCGTCCTGCTTGCTGATGATGAGGGCAAAGAGGAACTCGTTCCAGGTCAGGGTGAAGCTGAAGACCGCCGCCGTGATGATGCCTGGCAGCGCCGTCGGCACGACAATTTCAGTGATCACGCGGCGACGTGAGGCACCGTCGACCATGGCCGACTCTTCCATCTCGATTGGCACGGCGTCGATGAAGCCTTTGATCATCCATACCGCGTAGGGCAGCACGATCGACAGGTTGACCAGCACCAGCGCGCTGCGGGTGTCCAGCATGCCCGCCTCCTTGAACATGAGGAAGTAGGGCAGCACGATTACCGCGGCCGGGATGAACTGCGATGCGATGACCACCAGAAACAAGGGCTGCTTGCCGGGAAAGTCGAAGCGCGAGAACGCGTAGGCCGCCATGGTCGCCATCGGGATCGCCAGCAACACGGTACCCGAGGCGATGAGGACGCTGTTGACGATCTTGCTGCCAAGGTTCCATGGATGCTCGAAGACCGTGCGCAGGTTTTCCAGCGTCGGTGTGAACCACAGCGCGGCATCGAGCGAGTAGACGTCGCGCGGCACCTTGAAGGCGGTGAGCACGATCCAGAATATCGGCAGGAGGATGGCAGCGATGATCGCGAACACGGCCAGCTGACGCAGCCAGTCGGCGGTTCTTTCGGAGGCGCCGGCGCGATAGCCCGGCACGACCTGGGCGGGCGTGGCGCTCATTTGCGGAATACCAGTCGCAGGTAGAAGATCGACAGCACCAGCAGCGCCGCGGTGAGCACGTAGGCCGCGGCGGCCGCGTAGCCCATGTCGTAATGGTTGAACGCCACCTGGTAGACAAAATAGGCCAGCGTCTGGGTCGATGTCCCGGGGCCGCCGTTGGAGAGCGTATAGATGGTGTCGAAGGCCTTGAGGGCGAAGACCGTCTTGAGGACGGCAACTACGCCCAGCACCGGCAGCAGTTGTGGCAGGGTGATGTCGCGGAACACCGCCCAGGGGGAGGCGCCGTCGACGCGCGCCGCCTCCTCGGTTTCCTGCGGGATCGACGCAAGTCCGCCCAGGACGACCAAAGTCATGTAGGGCGCCCAATGCCACACGTCGGAGGCGATCACCGCGATCATCGCCAGCGTGGCGTCCGCCAGCCAAACCCGGCCGGCAAGCGCCGGGATCAGCTGCCCGATCAGGAAGTGGGCGATGCCGAATTCCGGATTCAGGAAAAAGCGGAACGAGATGCCGATCAGCGCCGGACTCATGACAAAGGGCAGGATCATCAGTACCCGCGCCAGTGAATTGATGCGCCCGGCACGCTTGATCAAGAGCGCCGCGCCGAGCGCAATGGCAAGCGTGACGACGACATCGGCGACGACGAATATCGCGGTGGCCTGGAGCGCCTCGAGAAACTCGGGATCGTCACTGATGAGGAGCCAGTAGTTGCCCAGACCCACCCAGGCACCCGGCGACCCGCTGGCGGCAAGCTTCCATTCACGGAAGCTCAGCACCAGCGAATAGCCGAGCGGGAACAGCGCCATGGCTGTGACGAACGACAGCGCCGGCGCGAGCAGCCAGACCTGGGGGGGAATGCGCCTCATTGGCTGACCATCCAGGCCGCCTCAGCGCAGCGCGCGCCGCACGCGTGCGGCTGCCGCCTCCAGGGCCGGCTTGACCTGCGTCTTGCCGGACGCGATCTCGCTGATGGTCGCCTCGAGCACATCGCTCACCTGACCCCATTGCGGGAACAGCGGCGTGCCCTTGGCGCCCTTGAGTGCCTGCGCGCCGAAAAGATGCATGCCGCCGAAGCGCACATTCACATCACCGTCGATCAGGTTGGGAGTCTGCACGGCCACCACCTCGTTGCGACTGCGGTCGAGCAGCACCGAGCGCTCGATTTCCGGCTGCGACAGCCAGGCCAGGTATTCCATGGCCGCGTCCTTCTTCTTGCCGTGGCGGTTGATGCCGTAGAACCAGGTGTTGGTGTAGGTCGTGGCGGCCTTGCCCGGCATGGAGGGCAGGGGCGCGAAACCGACCTGGTCGGGCTTCAAGGTCGAGGTCTTCGCGTCGGTGAGGCCGGCATAGCGCCACCACCACACCGGCACCATCGCGCTCTTGCCCTGGGCTACCGAATTGACCGCATCGGTCTCGTTGAAAGAGGCCGAGCCAGGTGGCGCGACCTTGTGCTTGAGCAGTACATCGACATAGGCCTGGGTCGCGGCGACGCCCTGCGGTGAGTGAAAGGCCGGTTGACCCTTGGCGTCGAGCAGGTCGCCACCCATGCCCCACAGGTAGTTGAACCAGATCATCAGGTTCTGCGCGCCGGTCTTGCCGTAGTACATGGCGACGCCTGCCATGTCGCTCTTTGCCTGGATCGTGCGGCCGACCTCGAGCATCTCGTCCCAGGTCTGCGGCGGTTTCAGGCCCAGGCGGGCGAACAGGTCCTTGCGATAGAACATGAGCTGCACGTGGCCGCGGATCGGGAAGCCGAGGATGTTCTTGCCATTGCCGTTGCCGTCACGGGAAGCACGCAGATGCGCATGCGGATAACGTGATTCCATGTCGATCTTCTTCTCGGCAATGCGCGCATTGAGCGGCTCGAACATGTCGTAGAGCGACGGTCCCCAGACATCCATCACCGACAGCACGTCGTACTGGTCGGTCTTGGCGACAAGTTCCGCAGTGAGCTTTTCGCGGGTGCTGGCAAAGGGCACGTACTGGTACTTGACCTTGATTCCCGTCAGGTTCTCGAACTCGGCGAGTTTCGCCTCGTGCGCGGAAAACTGCGGTGCGACCACCGTCAGGATGTTGAGGTTGGTGCCTGCATAGGGCTTGCCGGGCTTGAGCACGGCACTCTGTGCATTGGCCAGGCTCGGGCCGAGTGCCGCGGTTGCGGCGAGCATTCCCAGGGCGTGTCTTCTTTTCACGGTGTCTCCTCCATCGTGGTTGAAAAAACTGAAGCTACTGGCGCACGGCTGCGCCGGTCGGTTCGAGCAACTGCATCCAGATTGCGATTTCGTCGATCAGAATCCACTCGCGCTCGATGCCGCGCGGACCAGCCTCTGCATGCGTGATGCCGAGAATGTCTACGCGGCGATTGGTGGGTGACCCGAAGCGGCCGGGCCCGCCGTGGCGCGCCGCAAGCCGCCAGCGCATCGCCAGCGCGGTGCGACCCGGGCGCGGTGCGGTGGCCAGATGTTCGATGACCAGGCGCGCATCGGCCAGCGCGTTCCGCATCTGGTCCCAATAGGCGCATAGCGCCTCCCGGTCGGACGCAGCCGAGTCGCCTGGAAGCACAGCGATGACTTCGCGTGCGTGGGTGGAGGCGAGTGCTTGCGGGCCTGCCCCTTCCCAGGTTTCGCGAAAGGCCGTCGCATAGTCCTGCGCAAATTTTTCGCTGCAGACGAGATTGCGATACGGCGCAGGCGCCAGGGTTGGCGCCGCTCGCATGGCGCCCGGGGTGGCATCCAGCCAGGCCTGGGCCAGCGCACGCGGTTCGCGACCGATCTGGCGCGCGATCGCGGCCTGGTCGCGTACCAGCCATTCGTGGACAACGCGATTGTTCCGGCACACGCAATCCGCGACGGTGCGCACGTGCACGCGCCGGCCTGTCGGCGCGCCGAACGGCCCGGCGCCGACGTGGGTCATCGGTGACAGGATGCGGTGCGAAGAATGAAAGCCGTTTTCTGCATCGCCGCTGACGATGACGTCCTCGGCCAGCAGCCGGCGATCCGGAAACGCAGCAAGCGTCGCGCGCGTGCTCTGGACCACTGCAGCCGCGCCGCGTTGCGACCCTGACGGGGTCTCGACAACGCATTCCGGGTCGTAGTAACGGGCAATGTCATCAATGCGGCCGTCAGTCCAGATGCGGTCCGTGATGACGCGTATATAGTGATCGAGATCACGGAATTCGGCGTCGAACCCCTTCACGTGCGGTTCCCGGGCAGTGTCACGCCACGGCCACGGCGGCCACCGCGACCGCGTGCGGTCCCGCTGGTTGTGGACGGCAGGCGCGCCGACTCGCGCACGATCAGCGAGCCGGGTATGACCAGATTCTCGGCCGCGGGCGGTTCCTGGTCGGCAAGAAAGCGCGCCAGCAAACGAACCGCAGACTCGATCATCGGTGCAACCGGCTGTTCGTAGGTGGTCAGTCGGTAGCTGCCCCAGTCGGCCTGCGGAACATTGTCGAAACCAACGACCGACACCTGCTCCGGTATCGACAGGCCGAGGTCCCGACGCAGTGCATCCATCACCGCAAAGGCCATGTGGTCGCTGGCGACAAAGACGGCATCCGGCCTGTCATCTGCGCGCGCGAACATGTCGAGCGCAGCGCGGCGCGCGGCAGCGAAGTCGTAGTTGCCGACTCCACGCGCCCAGATGCGCAGACCGGCGGCCGTAAGCCCGTCGCGAAAGCCGCGCTCGCGTTCCAGGTTGGTCGAGGACTCCTCGTTGCCGGCAATAAATCCGACACGCCGGTGCCCGCCCGCCGCGAGGAACTGCGCCAGCGCGCGGCCGCCGGCCTCGTTGTCGGAACGCACCGAACTGACCGCGCCAGCAGCGCCGGCAGCCATGATGCGGTTGAACAGCACGACAGGAATGCCGGCGTTCGCACACTGCTGTGCCAGACCCGACGAGAGCGTGCTCGCCGCCAGCACGATGCCGTCGACGCGGTACTGCAGGATTTCGTCGACCAGCTCGTCGGCGTTGGGGTTGTCGTTGATGAAGAGTAGAACGTGAAATCCGTCGCGCTTGAGGCGTCGGGCGAGTTCTTCCAGCACAACCGGATAAAACAGATTCTCCAGATAGGACAGCACCAGTCCGATGATCCTCGAGCGCCCGGTGATGAGACTGCGCGCATGCGCATTGGGCCGATAGCCCAGGGTGCGCGCCGCATCCATGACGCGGCGGCGCGTCTCATCCGACACGCTGCGTCCCGGGGTGAAGGCGCGGCTGACGGCTGACTGGGACACCCGCGCCAGGCGGGCCACGTCGAGGGATGTGACGCCGGGATTCATCAGCGCACGACACAAAAGGGACGCGGAGTTTCCTGCAGGTGCATATCAATCAACGTCACGTCTGAATACGTATGCAAAAGCATAAGGTCAAATAGCTTCGGTGTCAACCTAGGGAAGGAATATAAGAAGCTTGAGGCACGCCGGCGCTGACAGGCGCTTGGGTGCAATCCTATGCAGAGCCGGCCTGGCACTCGAAGCGACAAAGGCAGAGCTCGCTAGCCCCGCTTGACTGGCGAGTGTTGGAGCGTGTTACCGCGTGTGAACCTGAAATGGCCCGTGGGCTGATGTCATCCGAGCCCGACCTGGCGCTTCCAGAGCTCCCACGGCCGCCCGACAACGGTCTCGTTGGTCGCGGCGGCGAGCCGGGCTTCTTCGGGATCCAGGTAGGTGACGCTGCCGCCGAGCGCGATGGCTTGTTGCTGCAGCGACGCATTTTTCTCGGTGTAGTAGGCGCGATAGACCGCGAGAGGTACGCTCCTGGCGCAGGCGACAAAGCCGTGGCCGCGCATCAGCGCTACGCCGGCCGCGCCGAGTTCGGCTGCCAGCGCAGCGCCTTGCGCGCGGTCCCTCACCAGCATGTCGGTGCAGCCGAAGTGAGCGCGGATGTCGAAGACGCGCGTCTCGCCCGACAGGAAGCCGCTCATGTGAAAGATCGGCCGCAGGCGCACCGACGAGGCGGCGAACGGGATCACCGACGGCGAATGGCTGTGCACAACCGCGTGCACGTCGGGGCGGGCGCGGTAGATCTCGCCGTGGATGAAGCGCTCGAGGTAGGGGGTGCGAAGGTCGCCGTCGACCGGGTTGGAATCGAGGTCGAAGATCATCAGGTCGGACGTTTCGACCAATTCCGGCGCGCGCGAGCGCGATAGAAGGAAACGATCCGGATCGTCGGGGTGGCGCGCGCTGACGTGCCCGAATCCGTCCAGTACGTTCAGGTGCGCAAGGATGCGATTGCCGGCGACGACATCAGCGGCGACTTCATCGAGCCTCGCCATGGGCCCGGCCGTCCCTAGACCGAAGAAAGGCGCACGTTGGCCATGGTCAGGCGCTCGACCAGAATCGACAGGAAGGCACTGTCGAAATGGTGTCGCGTCGCATCCGATGCGCCTTGCAGCGAGACGGTCGGAATCTTGATGACCTTGGTGTCGCTCATGGTGGAGACGTCGGCGCCACGGCGCTTTTCCTCGCCCAAGTAGGCCATTTCGCCAAAGCATTCGCCGGCGTCAAGAATATTCAGAAGCTTGTTGCGCCGTGTGACCTTGACCTGGCCGCTGGCCAATATGCAAAAGTAGTCGCCTTCCTCGCCCTCGCGCAGGATGAGCTGACCCGGCGCCAGCGCTTCCCATTTGGAAAAGCGCGCCACCTCCCAGATCTCGACATCGGTGAAATTCCTGAAGAAGGCCAGCCCGCGCAGGGTGTTGAATTTTTCGCTGTCGGCGAACTGGTTGTCAGCCTCCAACCCTTCGTTGCGAAAGGCTTCGGCCAAGTCCAGCGAGAACTCGTCCCACTGCTGGTAGCGGTCCTCCAGATCCTTGGCCATGGCCTTCTTGACGATTGCGTCGACCGCGCGCGGAATGCCCTCACGCAGGGACGAGGGCGGCGAGGGCTCGGTATTGACGATCTGGTAGATCATCGAAAAATTGTTGCTCGCCTGGAACGGCAGCTGGCCCGTCAGCAACTGATACATCACCACGCCCAGGGAATAGATATCTGTCTGGTGCGTAAGCGGATGTTCCTTGACCTGCTGCGGCGACATATAGGCCGGTGAGCCGATGCCAGAGACCTGGGTCTCGTCGGCGCTGCCGGTGATGGCGGCTCCAAAGTCGGTGATCTTGACGTCGTAGTCGCTGCCGCCGACGACCATTATGTTGGCCGGCTTGATGTCGCGATGCGTCACGCCGACCTTGTGCGCGAAGTCCAGCGCGCGCGTGCACTTGAAGATGATCTCGACCACGGTCTTGACCGGCAGCAGGCCGGCGGGGTCACTGTATTTCTCCAGGGTGGTGCCGTCGACGAACTCGACCACGATGTACTTCTCTTCTTCGTCGGTGACTGCGTCATAGATGGTCGCGATGTGCGGATGAGTCAGGCGACCCGCCAGCGAGGCCTCGGCGACGAAGAGCTTCTTGTAAAGGTGGCCGCGCTCGGCATCCTTGAGCGCCTCGGCATGCACCCGCTTGACCGCAACCAAGCGCTTGTTGAAAGGGTCCTCGCACAGGTACACCGCCGAGGTGGCGCCCTCGCCCAGTTTTCTGATTACCTGGTACTTGCCGATTTTTTCAGTTGCCATGGCGCGTTTCCGGTTGGACTGCGTTCAGTGGAGTTTGGCCAAGCGCGCGCGGGCGCGCGCCACGGCTGCACGTACCTGTTCGGGCGCGGTGCCGCCAACGTGGTTGCGCGCGGCAAGCGAGCCTTCCAGGCTCAAAACAGCGCGCGCCGATTCGTCAAGCTTGGGTGAGAGTGCCGCAAGTTCGGCCGTCGGGAGGTCCTCTAGACCACAGCGCAACTCCTCAGCGCGGCGCACTGCGCGCGCGACGACTTCGTGCGCGTCACGAAATGGCAGGCCGCGCTTGACCAGCAAGTCGGCCAGGTCGGTCGCGGTCGAGAAGCCTTCCAGTGCGGCGGCGCGCATGCGTTCCGGCACCACGCGCACCGTGGCCATCATTGCCGCGAAGATCGCCAGGGTGTCAGTCACCGTATCGACCGTGTCGAATAGCGGTTCCTTGTCCTCCTGGTTGTCCTTGTTGTAGGCCAGCGGCTGGCCTTTCATCAGGGTCAGGAGTCCGATCAGGTGGCCATTGACGCGGCCGGTCTTGCCGCGCGCCAGTTCCGGCACGTCGGGATTCCGCTTCTGCGGCATGATCGACGAACCGGTGCAAAAGCTGTCGGCGATGGCGATGAAGCCGAAGCGCGGGCTCATCCACAGGATCAACTCTTCGGACAGGCGCGAGACGTGGGTCATGACAAGAGCCGCGGCCGCGGTGAACTCGATGGCGAAATCACGGTCGGACACCGCATCGAGCGAATTTTCGGTGACACCATCGAAACCCAATTCGCGCGCCACCGATTCGCGGTCGATCGCAAATGTGGTGCCAGCCAGCGCCGCGGCGCCCAGTGGCAGCCGGTTCATCCGTGCGCGGCAGTCCGCGAGGCGCGCATGGTCGCGGGCAAACATTTCGACATAGGCCAGCATGTGATGACCGAAGGTCACCGGTTGCGCCACCTGCAGGTGCGTGAATCCTGGCATGACGGTGCCAGCCTCGCGCTCAGCCAAGTCGACCAATGAGGACTGCAGTTCGCGCAGGAGCACTGCGATGCGATCGATCTCGTCGCGCATGAAAAGGCGAATGTCGGTCGCGACCTGGTCATTGCGCGAGCGACCGGTGTGCAGGCGCTTGCCGGCATCGCCCACCAGCGCGGTGAGCCGCTTCTCGATGTTGAGGTGCACGTCCTCGTCATCCAGATTCCAGTCAAATCTGCCGGACTCGATTTCGTTGGTGATGAGCGCCATGCCGGACTCGATTGCGGCCAGGTCGGCCGCCGGCAGGATGCCCTGGCGCGCCAGCATGCGCGCGTGGGCCAGCGACCCCTGGATGTCGGCGCGCCATAGCCGCCTGTCGAATCCGACCGATGCGGTATAGCGTTTGACGCGGTCGTCGACCGCTTCGGCGAAGCGGCCCGACCAGGCTTTGTTGGCGCCGTCCTTATCTGACATACTTGCGTGGCTTGGTCGCGGCTTCAAGAGGCGAGCGTAAGCGACTGTTTTTTCAAGGAAAGATGTTGAGTATACCGCGCCCCTCTGAGTTTTCGTTACCGGACTTTTGCGCTCTGGGCGTGATGCTGCGCGCATTCTTGCTGGTAAATCTCCTGGTCGCGGTTTCCATACTGGCGCAGGCGCGCCCATTCTCAGCGGACCTCTGGACAGCACAGTTCCTGGCGGCGGTGGCGTTCGTCGAACCGGTGCTGATCGCCTCGCTCGCGCTCCTGTGCCCGATGCGCGGTGTGCTATCGCGTGCCGGGCTGTGGGTGAGCCTGACGGCGATTGCGGTCATCGAGCTGGCCATTCTGGCGGGCGTGCGCGCCCTGGTCGTACCGGGCAGCGCACTGGCGGCGGCCCTGCTGCACGACTGGCTTATCGCCTTGGCGATCACCGCGCTCGTCTTGTACTACTTCATGCTGCGTGAACGCGCTTTCTCACCCGCGCTGGCCGAGGCGCGACTGCAGGCACTGCAGGCGCGCATCCGACCTCATTTCCTCTTCAACAGCCTGAACGCCGTGCTTGGACTGATCCGCAGCGAACCGCGTCGCGCCGAGGCGGCGCTGGAGGACTTGAGCGACCTCATGCGCGCGCTCCTGCGCGAGCAGCGGGCGCTGGTGCCGCTCACCGACGAGATCGCCCTTTGCCGACGCTACCTCGACATCGAGGCCGTACGACTGGGTGAGCGCCTGCAGGTCGAATGGGACATCGACAGCAATGCCGGCGGCGCGGCGATTCCGCCGCTCATCCTGCAGCCGCTGGTGGAAAACGCGGTACACCACGGCATCGAGCCCTCTTCGTTGCCGGGCACGGTGCGCATCGCCGCCGTGCGTCGTGGCGGGGAGGTCATGATCGAGATCGTCAACCCGCGTGTGGATGGCCACACGCAGCCGGTGGGTATAGATGGCGCACCGCGCCAAGGCAACCATATGGCCATCGACAACGTGCGCGAGCGCCTCGCCTTGAGCTTCGACGTCGAGGCGCGCCTGGAGGTCCGTGCTGAAGTCGGAGCCTATCGGGTGCGCATCGTCGTCCCGGTGCGACCGGTGGCGGCTGCATCCAGTGCGGCGGGCGGACCGGGCCGCCCAGGCACCCGATGACCCTGTCGGTCCTGATCGTTGACGATGAGGCGCCGGCGCGCAGGCGCCTGCGCGACCTGCTTGACGATATCGCCGCGAAGCTGCCGCACACCGTCGCGGG
>JBJXGS010000036.1:0-14716 GCA_046160545.1 Burkholderiales bacterium | reverse complement strand
GGCGCGTCGATCGCGCCGCATGGCAAGACCTCGATGAGCCCGCAACTGTTCGCGCGCCAGTTGGCCGACGGCGCCTGGGGCATCACGGTGGCGACGGTGCAACAGCTTTCGGTGTGTCGCGCCCACGGCGTCGGACGGGTGCTCCTGGCCAACCAGCTGGTCGGCCGACAGGCGATCGCCTATGTGCTCGACGAACTCGCGCGCGACCCGCAGTTCGAATTCCTCGCGCTGGTCGATTCGCTGGCAGGGGTCGAATTGCTGGCGAGCGCGGCGGCGCGGCGCAATCCAGGTCGGCCGCTGCGCCTACTTGTCGAGTGCGGCTTCCGCGGCGGCCGCGCCGGCTGCCGCGACATTGAGGAAGCGCTCGCGGTGGCACGCGCGGTGGCAAACGCACGGCCGCACCTGGCTCTGGCTGGTGTCGAAGGGTTCGAAGGCGCCGTACCCGCAGGCAACGCGGACGAGCAGGACGCGCGGGTGCGCGAATTCGTCGCCTTCATGGCCGAAGTCGCAGGCGCTGCGGCCGCGCAGGGCCTTTTCGATGAGGGTGAAGTCATCCTCAGTGCCGGTGGATCGGCCTGGTTCGACCTGGCTGCCGAGCTGCCGCGCCGTCTCGGCGATCGCCAGGCGCGGGTCGTCTTGCGCAGCGGCTGCTACCTGACCCACGATTCCGACATGTACACCCGCGCAGCCGCACGCATGCGCGAGCGCACGCCGCGCATCGCCAGCCTCGGACCAGGCCTGCGCGATGCCCTCGAACTCTGGGTGCACGTGCAATCGCTGCCGGAGCCCGGCCTGGCAATTCTCGGCATGGGCAAGCGCGACGCATCCTATGACCTGCACCTGCCGTTCCCGCGGCTCCTGCACAGGCGGGGCGCCGCCGGAGTGCCGGCGCCGCTGCCTGCGGGCTGCGAGATCACTGCACTCAACGACCAGCACGCGTTCATGCGCGTGCCGCCGCAAGCCGCGCTCGAGGTGGGAGATCTGGTCGGATGCACGATTTCACACCCGTGCACGACCTTCGACAAATGGCGCTTCCTGCCGATCATCGACGACGCCTACAACGTGATCGACGCGATCACAACATCGTTCTGAGCGCTCATGCGTGGTACAACCGAGTTGACGCACGAACCAGCTCGAACCAGCAAGCATCCACAACAGGAGGAAGACATGTCGAACCCAGCAATCGGCGCAAAGCTGCGCCGTGCAGCCACAACTCTCGCCTGCGCCCTGACGCTTGCCGCCGGCGCCGCACAGGCGCAAAAGCTTGCGCCGATCACCATCGTGATCAACCAGTCGCCATGGTTCGGCGGCTTCTCCAAGGCCGTCGACGCCTACGAAAAGCAGACCGGCAACAAGGTCGCGCTGGATGTCAATCCTTTCCCGGGCAGCGCCGAGAAGCAGCGCAACTCGGTGCGCTCGGCGCAGGGGCAGTTCGACATCCTGGTGATGAATTCCACCTGGCTTGCTGAGTTCTATCACGGCGGCTTCCTGGTGCCACTGGGCGACATCGACCCCAGCTTCAAGCTCGATCCGCAGGTGCTGTCCTACGACGACACCGCATACTGGGACGCGAAGAACAAGATCAACAGTGCGAAGACCGGCAGTCTCTATGGAGTGCCGCTCAACGGCAACATCCAGCTGCTGTTCTACCGCGCCGACCTTTACCAGCAGGCAGGCCTCAAGGTGCCGGAGACCTGGGACCAGCTCATGGCCAACGCGCAGAAACTGCACAACCCGCCGAACGTCTATGGCATGGTGTTCCGCGGCGCGCGCAGTGCCTCCGACATCTCCTACGACTGGATGCCGTATCTGCACAGCCACAACGGCGCGATCTTCAAGGATGAGCGCGCCGGAGATTTCACGGTGACCATCAACAGCGCGGAGGCGAAGAAGGCGCTCGACACCTACGTCGACATGGCCAAGAAGGTCGGTCCGCCCAACCCCGGCAGCTACGGGCAGGCCCAGGTGATCCAGGCGCTGGTGACAGGCAAGGCCGCGCACGGCACGCCGGTGATCGCGGCCTGGTCGCAGATGGACGACCCTGCCAAATCCGCGGTGGTCGGCAAGATCAACGTCGCAGTCCTGCCGCGCGGCCCCGGCGGCAAGCCCTCGCCTACCCTCGGGCACTTCATCGGCGCGATACCCAAGAACATCCCCAAGGATCGCCAGGTGGCCGCGCTCGCCTTCCTCAAGTGGTTCCAGACCGCGCCGGCGCAGCAGATCGTCGCTGCCGCTGGCGCGCCGCCGATCCGCAAGGACACGCTGGAGTCCGAATTGTCAACGAAGCCCGAGCATCGCTGGATGAAGGCAATGGTCGATTCGGCACCTTATCCGCGCTCGATGTACACCGTGCCCGAAGGTCCGCAAATCGTCTCGGTGCTCGAACTGCGGCTGAACCAGGCGGTCATCGGTGAAAAGACTTCGGCGGACGCGCTCAATAGCGCGGCCACAGAAATCCAGGAAATCATGCGCAAGGGCGGTTACAAGACCGGCAGGCTGCCTGACCTGAAGTAACACACAGGGCGGCATTGGCGCGATGAACTCCCACTTGCTGGGGGACGCCCGGCGCTGGCGCCATTACGCGCTCGCCCCGGCGCTCGCGGTCTATCTGCTGCTGACCCTGCTGCCGATTGCAAACCTCCTGGCGATGTCGTTGCACGACATCCGCTGGGAGGGCGGCAGCTCCCTGTGGCAGTACGCCGGGCCACGCCACTACGCGGAGATCGGGCGCGATGTGCTCATTCGCGCCGGCATTGCCAATACGGTGTTGTTTGCTCTCGCCGCGGTCGCCTGCGAGATGCTGATCGGATTTTTTCTCGCCCTCTTCGTCAGTCGCGTGGTCACGGGGCGCGTCGCCTACCGCACCATTTTCCTTTTGCCCATCCTGATCCCCGGCATCGTCATCGGCGCGATCTGGAAGCTCATGTACAACCCCGATTTCGGCGTCATCAATCAGCTCTTCGCCGCCGTCGGACTGCCAGGGCACGACTGGCTGGGGGAAAAATCCCTTGCGCTGGCCTCGGTGGTCGTGGTCGACATCTGGCACTGGACGCCCTTTGTGTTCCTGCTTCTGTTGGCCGCCATCGAGTCGCTGCCGCAGGACGCCTTCGAGGCCGCCCGCGTCGATGGCGCATCGGCGTGGCAGGAACTGCGCCATGTGACCTTGCCGCTGATGTGGCCGGCGCTCGCGGTCACCCTCGTGTTCCGGCTGATTGTCTCGTTCAAGGTTTTTGACGAGGTCTATCTGCTCACCGGCGGCGGCCCCGGCACCGCCACCGAAGTCATCAGCTTCACCATCTATCGGCGCTTTTTCACCGAGGACCGCATGGGCTACGGCTCGGCGATCTCGGTGGTCACGCTGTTCGTGATGGCGCTCGTGATCCTGGCCGCCCTGTATGGGTCGCGACGCATGAATCGGGAGGCATGAGGTGAAAGCGCCGCGCGCGGCCAGCCTTGGCATGCATGCAGTGCTGGCCTTGTGTGCCCTGATCGTGATCTTCCCGGTCGCCTGGATCGGCGTAGCCGCGTTCAAGACCCAGATCGCGCTCCTTACCGGGCAGAACCTGTTCCAGCCGACCTGGGCAAATTTCAATGAGTTGCTGTTCTCGCGATCTTCCGACTATCTCGCCAATTTCGCCAACAGCCTGGTGGTGGCGGCCGTCAGCACTGTCGCGGTCGCCTTCGTCTCCACCCTGGCCGCGTACTCGCTTGTGCGTCTGCGCTGGCCGCGCTGGGTGCCGGCCGCGGTGCTGCTGTGGTCGGCGATCTTCCACATGTTGCCGCCGATCACCATGGTCGGGCCCTGGTACGCGATGTTCCGCTCGCTTGGCCTTGACAACACCTACACCTGCCTGGTGCTGACCAATCTCGCGCTCAATCTGCCCCTGGGCATCTGGCTGATGTCGGTGTTTGTGCGCGACATCCCGGTGGAACTGGAAGAAGCGGCGCGCGTCGACGGCTGCACGACGCCGCAGATGCTCCTGCGCATCGTCTTCCCGCTTGTGCTGCCGGGACTGGCTGCCACTTCCATCCTGGTGTTCGTATTCAGCTGGAACGAATTCGCCGTCGCCCTCACTCTCACGGCCAAACAGACCGCGACCGTGCCGGTGGCGATCGCCAAGTTCGCACAGGAATACGAGATCAAGCACGGTGTCATGGCGGCCGGCGCGGTGCTGTCCGCCGTCCCCGCCATCATTGTCCTGTTGCTTGCGCAGCGCCATATCGTCAAGGGATTGACAGCCGGCGCGGTCAAGTAAGGTTTGCTTCTGTCGCAAGCCGGCGCCTAGCCAAGAAAAACGGCGGGCAAAGCCCGCCGTTTTTCCAAGGCTTGCGCCTTACTTCTTGTCTGCCTTGGCTTTCTTCTGGCCTTTCTTCTTGCCTTTGCCCTTGTCGGCGCCCTTGGCCTTGCCGGCGTCGGACTTGGGCTTGTCGGCCATCTTGGTGTCCTTGGCGGCAGCAGGTGCAGCGGCGGGTGCCGGAGCAGCCGGTGCGGGCGCTGCCGCAGGCGCAGCGGCCGGAGCGGGTGCGGGGGCGGGCTTGGCAGCCTGCGCGGCGGCGCCAAACGAAGCTGCAGCGAAGACTGCGGCGGTCACGAGTGCGAGGATGCGATTCATGGAGTTCTCCTTGGTGGTTTGGAGGCAGACTGCCTCTGCTCCAGTAACGGCCCACAGGCGCGGCGGTTGACACCACGCGCTCAGCGCACGCGCTTCTCCGGTGCCGGCACGATGTCTCCCACCTCTTCTGCGAGTGCTGTGTCTACCGTATCGTCTTGCGTTTCAGTCGCGCCGTTGGCTGCGGGATTCTCCGGCGACAGGAACCCCCCCGACTGGTGACGCCACAGCTTGGCGTAGTGCCCATCGCAGGCCAGCAGCTCCGCGTGCGTACCTTCCTCGACGACGCGCCCCTGGTCAAGCACGATCAGGCGATCCAGGCGCGCAATGGTCGAGAGGCGATGCGCGATCGCGATCACGGTCTTGCCCTGCATGAGGCCGTGCAGTTGCTCCTGGATCGCCGCTTCAACCTCGCTGTCCAAGGCCGAGGTTGCTTCGTCGAGCACCAGGATGGGCGCGTCCTTCAGGATCACCCGCGCCAGCGCGATGCGCTGGCGCTGCCCGCCGGAGAGCTTGACGCCGCGTTCGCCGACATGGGCGGCGTAGCCGGCGCGGCCTTTCCAGTCCATCAGGCTCTCGATGAATTCATCGGCATGCGCGGTGCGCGCGGCGGCGCGTACGTCCGCGTCGCTTGCACCCGGGCGGCCATAGCGGATGTTGGCCGCGATCGAGCGATGCAGGAGCGAGGTGTCCTGCGTGACCATGCCGATGGCCGCACGCAGGCTTTCCTGCGTGACGCCGGCGATTTCCTGTCCGTCGATGCGAATACGCCCGCCTTCAGTCTCATAGAAGCGCAGCAGCAGGTTGACCAGAGTCGACTTGCCCGCGCCGGAGCGCCCCACCAGGCCGACACGCTCGCCGGGGCGGATCACGATGTTGAGACGGTCGAGTACCGGCGCGGCGTCGGCACGCCCATAGGTGAAAAAGACGTCCTCGAACACGATCTCGCCGCGCGCAACCTCCAGCTGCCGCGCACCGGCGCGGTCCTGGCCGCTCGGCGGCACGGCGATGGTCTGCATGCCCTCCTGCACCACGCCGATGTTCTCGAAGATGCCGGCCACTTCCCAGCTCACCCAGCCGGCGGCGTTGGCGATCTGCCAGGCCAGCGGCAGCGCGGTGGCGACGACTCCGGCCGAGACCGTGCCCTGCGCCCAGAGCGTCAGGCCGATGCCGGCCGTGGCGGTCAGGAGCAGCGCATTGAGCACCGAGAGCCAGAACATGAACTGCGAGATCTGGCGCATGTGCGCGCCGACCGCCGCCTGGTGCTGATCGATGATCTCGCGCACAAAGGCGTCTTCGTCGGCCAGGCGCGCGAAGAGCTTGACGGTCAGGATGTTGGTGTAACTGTCGACCACGCGTGCCATGACCAGCGAGCGCACCTCCGAACTGGCCTTGGACAGGTCGCGCAGCCGCGGCACGAAGCGGCGCAGGAAAAACGCGTAGCCGATGAACCACAGGAAAGTCGGCAGGGCCAGGCGCCAGTCGACCATGCCCATCAGCACCAACGCGCTAATACCGTAGACCGAGATGTACCAGACCGCGCGAATCGCCGACATGACCGACTCGCGCAGCGCGTTGGCGGTCTGCATGACGCGATTGGCGATGCGCCCGGCGAAGTCATTCTGGAAGAACGACAGCCCCTGGCGGATCACCTGCCAGTGGCTTTGCCAGCGGATCAGGCTGGTCGCGCCGGGTACCAGCACGTTCTGCCGGATCGCCACGTCCATGAGCAGCGCGACGGGCCGCAACACCAGCACCATCACCAGCATGGTGACCAGCAGCGGCGCCTGATCGGTGAGCGCCGCCTGCCGCTCGTCCGCCTGCATGACGGTGACCAGGGTGCCGATGAAGACCGGGATCAGCGTGTCGATCAGGGCCACCGCCAGGCTGGTGGCGAACATCGCGCAATACCAGAGGCGCGTCTGGCGCACGAAGTGCCAGTAGAAGGCGATGAGTCCGGGAGGCGGCGTGCCGGGACCGGTGTCGGCAGTGCCGCGAACGCGGGATTGCAGATAGTCGAACATCTGTGCCAAGGGTAACAGGGCAGGCGCAATACTGCCGGTAGCGGTGCTAGAGTCTCGCCGGGTTTGCGCTCAATGGGTTAAGAAAGGACAGCAAATGAGAATGATCAGGATTAGCGGCGCGACACTGTCGGCTGCGTTGCTGCTGTTTTCGGCCGCCAGCGCAAGCGCGGCTTCGAAGGACGAAATCGACGCCAAGGCCAAAGAGACCATCGAGGCTTTCTACAAACACTCCAGTGCCGGCAAGTCACTCTCGCAGAAGGCCTCCGGCGTGCTGGTGTTTCCGGAAGTCATCAAGGCCGGGATCGGGGTCGGCGGCGAGTATGGCGAAGGCGTGCTCATGGTCGGCAGCAAGCCGGTGGCCTACTACAACACCGCTTCGGCGTCGATCGGCTTTCAACTGGGCGCCCAGGTGAAGTCGCAGATCATCCTCTTCATGAACGCCAAAGTGCTGGCCGACTTTCGCAAGTCCTCGGGTTGGAAGGCCGGCGTGGACGGCAGCGTGGCGCTGGCAACCCTGGGCGCCGGCGGCGAAATCAGCACCGACACCGTGAAGCAACCGATTATCGGGTTCATTTTCTCGAACAAGGGCCTGATGTACAACCTGACCTTCGAGGGATCGAAAATCAGCAAGATCGAGCGCTGACGCCGCTGCCCGCGTCGCGCCCGGCGGCTCAGTTCTGCACCTGCCAGGTGCCGTCGCCGCTGCGGCAGGCAAGGCCCTTGACGGACTGCGCCGGCTTGCCCGCCGCCGTGATCGCCAGAGTGTAATTGCGGCAAGGCTGGCCGTTCTGCTTGACATCACCGGTCGGCGTGAGCCGGTAGGCGATGTCTCCTGCGCTCCAGGCGACCGGGCGCTGGTCCTTGGCCAGTTCCAGCGCGTGGCCGATGCAGGCGCGGTCGGCCTGATCAAGGTCGCGGCCGATCTTGGCGCCGATTACCGCCCCAAGCACGCTGCCGATGACGATGGCGACCTTGCGGCCCTCGCCGCCGCCTACCTGCGAGCCGATGGCGCCCCCGACGACACCGCCGATCGCCGCGCCTGCCGCCTCGCGCAGGCACTTGCCGGCGACGACCCCGTAGTCACGCTCCCACTTCTTGCCGGAATAGCCCTGGTAGTGGGGATCGTGCTTCTTGCGCCAGCCGTGTGCAGGCGCATGTGACGGCGGGTCGGCGAATGCGGACTGCGGAACGGCGCACAACCATGCGCCCGTCACGCAGGCGACCACAGCGCAATGCCGTGTTGCAGAGGAGATTGACATGGTCGTGGATACTTTCGAACGGTGGACTTTCGAACCGCGGACTCCCGACCGGCCTGCGTCGACAGGCAGCCTGCCTCTGCAATAACGCCGTACGCTACCAACGGTTGACCGGCATGCGGTCCCGTCTCGGCGCCACTTGAACATAGCCAACGACCGCCAGGGAACCGCCGGCGTGCGCGCGCTTGCCCAAGACGTCAAGGCGAACAGCACGGTCGCATTAGAATCGCGTCGTCGCGCCAGAGTTCCAGACCGCGCCAAGCATCGGGTTAAGCATGAGTTCCATCGCAAGCATCGGCTTTGTCGGACTCGGTGTCATGGGCACCGGAATGTGCGCCAACCTGGTCGCCAAGAGCGGCTTGCCGGTCGTGGGCTTCGACCGCGACCCGACCAGCTTCGCTCGCCAGAGCGGTGCCAATTTCGCCGCAGCCGGGTCGCTGGGCGATATCGCAGCCCGCGTTGATGTTGTTTTCATGTGCCTGCCGTCGGTCAGGCAAGTTGCAGAAGTGATGCGCGGCCCGGGGGGAATTCTTGCCAACCGCGGCCGCGTGCGCATGCTGGTGGACATGAGCACTTCTGCGGTACGCGAGACACGCGCGCTGGCAGCCGAAGCCGACGCGGCCGGCATCACCTACCTGGATGCACCAGTGGCGCGCCTGCGCGAAGCGGCTCGCCTGGGTACGCTTTCCATCATGGTCGGTGGACCGCGCGATGCATTCGAGACCGTACGCCCGCTCCTGGCCTGCATGGGAACCGACATCACCCACTGCGGCGCGGTCGGCGCCGGCCAGGTGGTCAAGATCCTCAACAACATGGTGGTCTTCGTCACCGCGCACGCGCTGGCCGAGGCACTGGCGATCGGGCGGCGCGCCGGGGTCGACGGTGCACTCCTCTTCAACACCATGGCGCTCGGGTCTTCCGACAGCTTTGTCCTGCGCAACCAGGGCATCAAGAACATGGTCAATGACGACTTTCCGCAAAGCGCCTTTCCGACCGACTACGCGCTCAAGGACATCGACCTCGCGCTGGAATTGGCGCAGGACGGCTCCATCGACGCGCAGCTGACTGCAACCACGCGGGCCATGCTTGCCCGCACGCGCGACGCCGGCTATGCCAAGAACTATTACCCGATCATGCTGAAGCTGATCGAGGCCGGCACGCCGCGCGCCGCCTGAATCCCTTACCCCCTCGCGAGAACCCGAACATGAAAACCAGACTCACCGAACTCCTGGGCATCCGTTACCCCATCGTCCAGGGCGGCATGCAATGGGTCGGCTACGCCGAGCTCGCCTCGGCCGTCTCCAATGCCGGGGGATTGGGCATCCTCACCGCGCTGACCCAGCCAACGCCCGAGGACCTGGCAAAGGAAATCCGCCGCTGCCGCGAAATGACCGACAAGCCCTTCGGCGTCAACCTCACGATCCTGCCGTCGATCAAGCCGCCGCCCTATGCCGAGTACATGCAGGTGATCTTCGAGTCGGGTATCAAGATCGTCGAGACCGCCGGCAACAATCCGCGCGACTTCGCGCCCAAGTTCAAGGAAAAAGGCATCACCATCCTGCACAAGTGCACCTCGCTGCGCCACGCCCTGTCGGCCGAGAAGCACGGCGTGGACGTGATCTCGATCGACGGCTTCGAGTGCGCCGGACACCCGGGCGAGGATGACGTCACCAACCTGATCCTGATCCCGGCGGCGGTGCGCGCGTGCAAGATTCCGGTCATCGCCTCGGGCGGCATTGCCGATGGTTACCAGATGGCGGCCTGTATGGCCATGGGTGCGCAGGGTGTCAACATGGGCACGCGCTTCATGGTCACGCGCGAGGCACCGATCCACGAGCGCGTCAAGGCTGCGCTGGTGGCCGCCAGCGAGCGCGACACCAACCTGATCTTCCGCACCATGCACAACACTTCGCGGGTGTTCAAGAACGCGGTCTCGGACGAGGTCGTGGCGATGGAGAAAAAAGGCGCCGCCTTCGAGGACATCCGCCACCTGGTGGCCGGTGCCCGCGGCAGGGTCGCGGTCAAGTCCGGCGAGGTCGACGAAGGCATCGTCAGTGCCGGCATGGTGATCGGCCTGATCAAGGACGTGCCCTCCTGCGCCGAACTTCTCGAGCGCATGGTGCGCGAATGTCGTGAGGCGCTCGCCAGCGCCAGCGCGATGGCTGCCTGAAGCCGGCTTCCGTCGCGGGTTCACGCCTGCCGCACGACCGCAAGGTCGTACAATTTGCCCTCTATGAGCGAGGCTTCCATGGATTCCGTCGATCTTGATGTTCTCAAGTCCGTGCTGGCGTGGCGCCGCGCAGGCCACACCGTCAACCTGGTCACCGTGGTCGAGACCTGGGGCAGCGCGCCGCGCCCGCCCGGGGCATTGCTCGCCATTCGCGACGACGGCCAGATCGTCGGCAGCGTCTCCGGCGGCTGCGTCGAGGACGACCTGATCGACCGCTGCCGCAACAGTCCCCTCCTGGATCGCCCGCAAATGGTCGCCTATGGCGTTACCACCGAGCAGGCGGCGCGCTTCGGGCTGCCCTGCGGCGGGGCATTGCGGCTGGTGCAGGAACCGGTGAACGACACTACCTGGGTCGAGGACATCCTGGCAAGAAGCGACCGCCACGAACTGGCGCAGCGCAGCCTGGACCTGAAGACCGGCCAGGTCATCATCGGCCCCGCCACGCGCTCCGACAAGACCTCCTTCGACGGCGAAGTCCTCAAGGTCACCTACGGCCCTCTGTGGCGCATGCTCATCATCGGCGCCGGCCAGTTGTCGCGCTACCTGGCCGAGATGGCCATGGCGCTGGACTACCAGGTCATCGTCTGCGACCCGCGCGAGGAATACCGCGCCGACTGGAACGTGCCGGGCTCACAGCTGGTCACGACCATGCCCGACGACACCGTCCTGCAGTTGAACCTCGACGCGCACAGCGCGGTCGTCGCCGTGACCCACGACCCCAAGCTCGACGACATGGCGCTCCTCGAAGCTCTCAAGTCGCCGGCCTTCTACGTCGGCGCACTGGGGTCTCGAGTCAATACCGCCAAGCGCCGCGTGCGCCTCAAGGAATTCGACCTGTCGGACGCCGAGATCGACCGCCTGCACGGACCCATCGGACTGCGCATCGGCAGCCGCACCCCGCCGGAGATCGCCATTTCCATCCTGGCCGAGATCACCGCGGTCAAGAACAAGTTCCCGCTGGACAAGGTTTCCGACAAGGCCACCGGCAACTTCGAGGTCACCGCGTAAATGGGGTCTGACCCCATTTTCCCTGCGGGTCGACGTTCGCGCCGCTAAATGGGGTCAGACCCCATTTTCCAGGGCGTGCTGCTGGCAGCGGGGGCGTCGCGGCGCTTTGGCGCCAACAAGCTCCTGCATTCGCTTGCCGGCAAGCCGGTCGCGGTCCACGCGGCGGAGTCTCTTGGCCGGGCGTTGCGCGGGTCGATCGCGGTGATTCGCCCGGACCCGCTGCTGCGCGACCTGCTCGAAGGAGCGGGCCTGCGCGTGGTTGAGTGTGCACGTGCCGACGATGGCATGGGGGTAAGTCTCGCGGCGGGCGTTGCAGCGACTCCGGACGCACGCGGCTGGATCGTCGCGCTGGCCGACATGCCCTGGATCCGCAGCGCCACCCACGGCCGCGTCGCACAGGCGCTGTTTGATGGAGCCGAGCTGGCAGCAGCAGCGCATCAGGGACAACGCGGCCATCCGGTCGGAATCGGTGCGCGCTTTCGTGGTGACCTTCTCGCGCTCACGGGCGACGCCGGAGCGCGCGAGTTGATCGCAGCGAACTCCGGCATCTTGCGTCTGGTTGAATGCGGCGACCCCGCTGTGCTGCGCGATATCGATACACCCGCCGACCTGGCCTGATTGCGATGCCGTCCCCCGTCCACTACCGCATCATCCCCGCCGACCCGGGCGCGCACCTGTTCGAGGTCACGCTCACGGTCGCGCGTCCGGCGGCTGAAGGACAACGACTGTCCCTGCCAGCCTGGATTCCCGGCAGCTACATGATCCGCGAGTTCGCCCGCAATATCGTGCGCATTAACGCGACCTGCCGCGGCCGCCCGGTCGGCCTGACCAAGACCGACAAGCACACCTGGGACGCCGCGCCGTGCAGCGGCCCCCTGCAGGTGACCTGCCAGGTCTACGCCTGGGACCTCTCGGTGCGTACCGCACACCTGGACCAATCCCACGGTTTTTTCAACGGCACCTCGGTCTTCCTGCGCGTACACGGCCAGGACGATGGCCCGCACACCGTGGAAATCGTCCGCCCGCGCGGCCGCACTTACGCCGCATGGCGGGTCGCGACCTCATTGCCCAGGGCGTCCGGCACCGACCCTCTGGCGTTCGGCCTCTACCAGGCCGGCAACTACGACGAGTTGATCGACCATCCGGTCGAACTGGGAAATTTCACGCACGTGGCTTTTCGCGCCTGCGGTGTGCCCCACGAAGTCGCGATCACCGGCCGGCACGACTGCGACACCCGGCGCCTGGTGGCGGACCTGAAAAAGATCTGCGAAGCACAGATCCGCTTTTTCCACGGCGCGAATGCGCGTGCGCGCGACGTGCCGTTTGATCGTTTCGTGTTTCTGGTCATGGCCGTCGGTGATGGCTACGGTGGCCTGGAACACCGCGCCTCCACGGCGCTGATCTGCTCGCGCGACGCCTTGCCCTACCCGGGGATGAAGGGCAGGCCCGATGCCTATGTCGGCTTACTGGGCCTGTGCAGCCACGAGTATTTCCATACCTGGAACGTCAAGCGCATCAAGCCCGCCGCGTTCGCACCTTACGATCTGACTCGCGAGAACCATACACGCCTACTGTGGGCATTCGAAGGCTTCACCTCCTACTACGACGATCTCTTCCTGCGCCGCACCGGCCTGATCGACACCAAGACCTATCTGGACATGATGGCCAGGATGGTGCAGGACGTGTTGCGCGGCAGCGGGCGGCAGAAACAGTCGGCCGGCGATTCGAGCTTCGACGCCTGGACCAAGTTCTACCGACAGGACGAGAACGCGCCCAACGCCATCGTCAACTACTACACCAAGGGCTCTCTCATCGCCCTGGGACTGGACCTGCTGCTGCGCACACAGACCGGCGGTACGCGCTCTCTGGATGACGTCATGCGCCGCCTGTGGCGCGAATACGGCGCCGGGTTCGAACGCCACGGCAAGGGAGTTCCGGAGGACGGGTTGCGCCGCGCCGTGCTGGCAACTGCTCCGGCGGCACGCCGTGCGCTGACCGCATACCTGAATGCAGCCGTGGACGGCACGAGCGATCTGCCGCTCGCCGCCTTGCTGCGCCAGGTCGGTGTCAATCTCAAGGTCGAGCGTGGCGCCCGCCCGGCGCTCGGCGCACGCGTGGCAGCAGCACCCGAGGGCATCAGGCTCACGCATGTGCTCGACGGCGGCGGTGCACAGGCGGCCGGCTTGTCGGCGGCGGACGTGGTCATCGCCATCGACGGGTTGCGCGCCTCGACGGCCGCGCTCGACGCCCTGCTGGCACGCAAGCGCATCGGGGCGACCGTCAAAGTGCACGCTTTCCGACGCGACGAATTGCTCCAGCGCGAGGTACGCCTGGGCGCCAGTGAAGTCGGTGTCAGTGCGGCGAAGATGTCTGACGTACCCGCGCTCGCTACCCGACTCGCCCGCGGCTGGCTAGGCGAGTAACTCGCAATCTGCGTTTTCGGTCGGCCTTACGGTTGCGCGTTCCCCTGCCTCAAGGCTAAGAGAACATCTCAGCGAGTGCCGTGCCCGGGCTAGGCGCGCGCATGAACGCTTCGCCAATCAGAAACGCGTTGACCCCGTTCGCGCGCATGTGTGCCACATCCTTGCTAGCAAGGATTCCCGACTCGGTGATCACCAGCTTGCCCTGTGGAATGCGCGACAGCAGGTCCAGCGTCGTCGCAAGCCGGGTCTCGAAGGTGCGCAGGTTGCGATTGTTGATCCCCAGGAGCGGTGTCTTGAGCGCAAGCGCCACGTCGAGCTCACGCGCATCGTGGACTTCGACCAGCACTGACATTCCCTGCTCGAGTGCCGCCCCTTCAAGCTCCGCCAGGCGTGCAGTTTCAAGTGCGGCCACGATCAGCAGAATGCAGTCGGCGCCGGCGGCGCGCGCCTCGAGAATCTGGACTTCGTCAACGATGAAGTCCTTGCGCAGGCAGGGCAGGCCACTGGCGGCGCGCGCGATTCCCAGGTATTCGAGCGCACCCTGAAAATATTGCACGTCAGTCAACACCGAAAGGCAGGTCGCCCCATGCGCCGCGTAGTCGCGCGCGATCGCGGCCGGATCGAAGGGGTCACGCAGCACACCCTTGGACGGGCTGGCCTTCTTGACCTCCGCGATCACGGCCGCGCCGCCGGCGGCCACCCGCGCCGCGAGAGCGCCGGCGAAATCGCGCACCGGCGTCGCCGCACGCGCTGCGTCGCGCAATGCTGCCTCGCCAAAGCGCGCGCGCGTCGCGCGGACTTCTTCAGCCTTGGTCGCCAGGATGCGCTCGAGGATGTCGGACATGAAGCGCCGTCCCTTACGTGGGGAACTTGCGGGTAAACGCGACGAAGGCGTCGAGCTTGGCGCGCGCCGCGCCGCTGGCGATGGCCTCGCGCGCCAGTACCAGGCCCTCCTTGATGCTGCTGGCAACGTTGGCGGCATACAGCGCCGCGCCGGCGTTCATGATGACGATCTCGCGCGGCGTGCCTTCGCGGTTCTCCAGTGCCTCCAGCAGCATGGCCTTGGACTCGGCGGCGTCCTTGACCTTGAGACCGCGGTTGGACACCATCGACAGCCCGAAGTCCTCGGGATGGATCTCGTACTCGTTGACTTCACCATCCTTGA
>JBJXGS010000035.1:0-3844 GCA_046160545.1 Burkholderiales bacterium | reverse complement strand
AGTGCTTGGGGTGCGATTCAGTGGGCCTTTCTGCAAATTGCGACGCATGCCAGCCCGAAAGCCGCGATTGATGGCTACACCCGGCGTCAGCCATACTCCCCGAAAGGCCGTTGAATTTCCTATCCGTCACGGAAATCCGCGATCGCATCGTCGCGCTCGGCGGCACGGTAGAGGGCGGCTCGCCGGACGACCTGGCCAACCTGATCAAGAGGGAAATGCCGCGTTGGGGCCGGCTGATTCGCGAGCGCGGCATCAAGGCCCAATAGCGGGCCAGGGCGGCGGGCTAAAGTTCAGTCGGCCCGGATATTGGCCGCACGGATGATGCGGCCCCATTTTTCGCGCTCGATGCGTACCATGTCGGCCAGTTCCTGCGGCGTCGTGAGCGCGGGCTCGAAACCCAGGGACATCAGGCGCGTGCGCGTCTCTGGCTGCTTGAGGATGCGGTGCAGTTCCTCGTTCAAGAGCGCGATCACCGGCGCCGGCGTCCCCTTGGGTGCGAAGAAGGCATTCCACGCGGTCAGCTCGTAGCCGGCCAGGCCCTGCTCGGCGACCGACTTGACGCCGGGCATGAGTTCGCTCGACTTGAGCGAAGTCACAGCCAGTGCCTTGAGCTTGCCGGCGTTGACGTGGGGCCGCAGCGCGGTGATGCTGTCCAGAATCAGGGGAACCTGCCCGCTCATGACCTCCGGTAGCGCCGAGGCCGACCCCTTGTAGGGGATGCCGAACAGCGGCGCCTCCCCCTGTCGGCGCAGAAGCTCGAACGCAACCCGCTGCGGCGGTGCAGGCAGCGCGACGTTGATCGTGTCGGGACGCTGCCTGGCTGCCGCGATCAGTTCCGCAATCGTGTTGGCGGGAAACGAGGGGTGCGCCGCGATCATCAGCGGCAACATGCCGGTGAGCGTGATCGGCTCGAAGTCCTTCTCCGGGTCGTAGCCCAGGGTCGGAAACAGCGACGGGTTCATGGTGTGCGTTCCCGCGGTGCCTATGCCCAGCGTGTAGCCATCGGGTGTTGACTTGGCGAGCGCCTCGGTGCCGATGGCTGCACCCGCGCCCGGCCGGTTCTCCACGATGAAATTGCGCCCCAGGGCGCTGGTCAGGCGCTCGGCCAAAAGGCGTGTCGCCACGTCGGTCCCCTGGCCCGGCGGGAAGGGGACGATGATGCGCACCGGTCGCGCCGGGTAGGGCTGCGCGAAGGTCGCAGGGGCGACGAGGCTTGATGCAATCGCCAGAAGTGCGGCGGCGATCCGGAAGATGATTCGCGAGTGCATCACAGCCCCCCAGGTATGCGGCTCAGAACGGTGCGAACTCGCGGCCCAGCAGGTCGCGCGCGATGATTCCCAGGTGCACCTCGCGCGGCCCGTCGGCTGACTCCATGCCCAGGCAGTCGCGCAGGCGCTGCTCGTGCGGCAGGTCCTTGGCCCAGCCGTAGTGGCCGTTTAAGCGCATGCAGGTGTAGATCGCCTCGTTGGCTGTCTTCACGCCCCACCATTTGGCCATCGACGACTCGGTATCGTGGCGCATGCCCTTGTCGTTGAGCGCCAGGGCGCGGTAGCACATCATGCGCGCGGCCTCGATCTTGGTGGCCTCGGTGGCCAGTTCGTGGGCGACACCCTGCCACTTGGAGAGCGGCCGCCCCATCACCTGGCGCTGCTTGACGTATTCGACGGTCTCTTCGATCGACTTGCGCGCCGCGCCCAGGCAGGCTAAGGCCACGAAGTTGCGGTTGTAGCCGATGATGGTCATGGCCCAGATGAAGCCCTCGTTCTCCTTGCCGATCATGTTGCGCGCCGGCACCTTGACGTCGTCAAAGAAGAAGCTGCCGCCGCGGTCGAGCTTCTGGCCCATGCGTTCGAAATTCGAGGTGCGTAGACCGGGCGTGTCGGTGGGAACGAGGAAGAACGACAATCCTCTAGGCCCCGGCCCGCCGGTGCGGGCCGACACGAAGACCACCTTGGAGACCCCGGTGAAGGTGATGCTGGTCTTCTCTCCATTCAGGATGTAGTGGTCGCCCTTGCGCACGGCCTTGGTACGGATGTTGCCCGCGTCCGCGCCACCGCCGGGCTCGGTGAAGGCCAGCGACATGATCTCGCCGTTGGCGATGCGCGGAATCCACTCCTCCTGCAGTTCGGGGTGCATGGAGGAGGCCATCTCGCCGATGTGGATGGCGTTGGAGATGATGTAGCGGATCTGGTGGTCGCAGCGACCAACCTCCTCGCAGACGATGCCGCAGTCGACGAAGGAGTAGCCCTGGCCGCCGTATTTCTCCGGCAGGCGCAGGCGCAACAGGCCCATGTCGACCAGCTTGTCCATAAAGTCCTTGGTCAGCCACTCGCCGGTGCGGTCCCAGCGCTGGTAGTTGGGCAGGAGCTCGGCCTCGGCGTACTTGCGCACCGTTTCGCGAATCAGTTCCTGTTCTTCCGTGAAGCCGAATTGCATTTGAATCTCCTGGAGAGCGGGTTCAGTGAGGCTGGTGGTAGGGGCCGGTGATTGGTTTGGACCAGGGGGAGTAGCCCTCGGCGGCATAGGCCGTAGGGCCTTCGCGGAAGTGTCGCGCCGCCGCCATGCTCTCGAGTCCCGGCATGTTGGGGTCGTAGTACTCCGCCGCGCTCCGCGGGCGCGGGCCGGCCTTGGAGACGTGGCCGAACGCGGGTCGGCCGATGATTTTCTCGAGCTTCCAGACGCAGTCGATCAGGCCGTCGAGATCAACGCCGGTGTCCATGCCCATGCCCTCGAGCATGTGCATCAGGTCCTCGGTCGGTGCCATCGCCGAGGCGCGGCCGTTGCCACCGAACTGTCCGCCGCCGATGCCGCCGAGGGTGCCTTCGAGCAGCAGGGTGTCGCCTTCGTCCAGGGTGCGCAGCGCCGCGTAGATCGAGGGCAGGGCCATGCCGCGGGCATTGTGCATGTGCAGGTGGAACTGGCGCACCTGCGGCCAGCGATGGCGGATCTCCTGCAGATCGGCTTCCATCAGGTGCGGCATGCAGAAACTCTGCGAGTCGTGCAGGCCGATCTCGATGACGGCGATGCCGGCGGCCGTAAGCAGGGCGACCTGGTGTTCCAGGAAACCCATGCGGTAGGACTGCGAGAAGGCCCCCATGAAGTTCGAGCCCCCGGCCGAGGCCACGCCGATGCGCGCGTCCTTCACGCCGGCTGCCCGTGCCTGCGCGACGGTTTCCGGCCAGGCGGCCATGATCTGTTCGATCGAGCGGTTGACATTGCGCCGCTGGTGGATGTCGCAGATGTCCAGAAAAAGTGTCAGGACCTCCCGCTCGACGGTAAGCGGTGGCGAGTAGGCGAGTGCCTGCTGGCGTGCCTTTGCGTTGTGGATGAAGGGCAGGTAGGTCACGCCCGGCCGCGGGTGAAAGCGCTTCAAGAGTTCCTCGAAATCGGCCATCTGCGGCACGTAGCGCGGGCTGACGAAGGCGCCGACGGTGATGCGCTTGAGACCGGTCTCAGAGAGCTCCTCGAGAAACTCGACCTTGGCGGTGAGCGGAATGGCGACATCCTCGATGCCGAATCCCTCGCGCATGACTTCTTCGTTGTAGATCACGCGAGGCCAGGGCATGGTCGGCTTCCTCGGGTTGGCGGTCGGGTTATCGGCAGGATTTTTAATTGTATAACCATTATGATACGATGCCTGGGGTCGGTCAAGGCTCCCGCACGTGAGGAGCCAGGGAGAGTGGTGGTGAGCGAGAAGATGCTGCCCGCGGGCAAGACCTATGAAGAGGTCTGCGCGCGTTTTCGCTGGGTGATTCCGGCCAGTTTCAATATCGCCCACGACATCTGCGATCGTCATGCGGACGATCCCGGTCGCCTGGCGATGATCTACGAAGACGAGAGCGGC
>JBJXGS010000034.1:0-3328 GCA_046160545.1 Burkholderiales bacterium | reverse complement strand
CGATCCGCGT
Source organism: Burkholderiales bacterium (assembly GCA_046160545.1). GTDB lineage: Bacteria > Pseudomonadota > Gammaproteobacteria > Burkholderiales > JAEUOS01 > JAEUOS01. The sequence goes on along the minus strand of JBJXGS010000034.1, from coordinate 3,318 downwards.
GCCGGTCGGGCGCGAGGCGCAGTGGCGCGACTTCGCTGCCTGGTTCGCGCGCCAGCGCGACGCCGCGCGCGGCATCGACGCGCACGCCGCGTTCGAGGAGATGCGCGGCGTGCTGGCGGCGCATCCGGACGGGCCGCTGGATTTGCCGGCCTACCTGGCGCTGGGCGTGCGGCAAAGCCTGTTCGTGGACCCGGCCGAGCGCGAGCGCATGCATGCGCTCTTCGGCCGCTACCGCGCCTGCCTCCTCGAGGCGGGCCTCTTCGATCTGGGCCTGTTCGCGCACGCCGCGCTGGCGGCGGCGGCGCCGGCCTGGGATTTCGTCGCCATCGACGAGGTGCAGGACATCACGCCGGTGCAACTGGCGCTGGTGCTAAAGACGCTCAAACGCCCCGGTCATTTCTTGCTGGCCGGCGACGCGCACCAGATCGTGCACCCGAATTTTTTCTCCTGGGCCGGGGTGCGTGCGTTGTTCTGGGGGCAGGACGAGGCTCTATCGGCGCCGCCGCCGGCCATCCTGGCGGCCAACTTCCGCAACGGCCGCGAGGCCACGCGCATTGCCAATCTCCTGCTCAGGATCAAGCAGGCGCGCTTCGGCGCGGTGGACCGCGAAAGCAGCCACCTGGTCGAGGCGGTGGGGGAAGAGGCCGGCCAGGTCGCGCTGATCGAGGAGCGGCCGGCGGCGCTGCGCGACATCGATGCCGCGATCCGCCGCTCCACGGCGTGCGCGGTGATCGTGCTGCGCGAGGAGGACAAGGCGGAGGCGCGGCGCCATTTCGCGACGCCGCTGCTCTTCTCCGTGCAGGAGGCCAAGGGGCTGGAGTACGAAAGCGTCGTGCTGTACCGCGTGGTCTCGAGCCGGCGCGCCGACTTCGCCGCGGTGGCAGAGGGCGTGCCGCGCGCCGCGCTTCAAACCGATACGCTCGAATACCGCCGCGCGCGCGACAAGGAAGACAAGTCGCTGGAGACCTACAAGTTCTTCGTCAACGCGCTCTACGTGGCCATCACGCGCGCGGTGAAGAACGTCTACTGGGTCGAGTCCGACACAGGGCATGCCCTGTTCGCGCTCCTGGGCCTTAAGCCCGGCGGACCGGCGCGCGTCGAAGCGCGCGCGGCCGGCGACGACGAGTGGCGCCGCGAGGCCAATCGCCTGGAACTGCAGGGCAAGGCCGAGCAGGCGCAGGCGATCCGCGCCACGCTCCTGAAGGAGCAACCAGTACCCTGGCCGGTGTTCACCCAGGCGCGGGTCGGCGAGCTGCTGGAAAAGATTTTCGTGGCCGGGGTGCCTGGCGGCAAGCCGCGCGCCCAGCTGCTGGACTACGCGGCCTGCCACGAGGCGCCCGCGCTGGCGAATACGCTTTCGGAGCAGGGTTTCGCCGAGGCGCACCACTTCGAGTCGCGCGCCCGCGTACTCGCGCGCAAACATCTGATGGCCTACTATGCGGCCAACCCGCGCGAGGCCTTGAAGCAATGCGAGGCGCACGGGCCGGAGCATCGCCTGGCCATGGACATCACACCGCTGATGGCCGCCGCCCACGCGGGCCATGTGGGCTTAGTCGAGACACTGCTGGCGCGCGGCGCCAACGCGGACACCGTCGACGCGTTCGGCTGCACGGCCCTGCACTGGGCGCTGCGCGAGGCGTTCCGCGATCCCGATCACGCGCGCAAGCACATCGGCCCGCTGTATGCGTTGCTGGCGCCGGCCACCCTGGACCTCAAGGCGACGAGCCCCGGCCGCGGCGAGCGTCTGGTGCGCCTGGACCGGCGTCATGCCGAGTACTTCCTGTGGCAGACCTGCTGGGCGCTATTCAAGTCGCGGTATTGCGAGCGCCATCGCCTGCGGCATTCCGGGTTCGAGACAGCGGCGTTGCTCAAGGCGTGGGAGCATTTGCCGTTCTCGGTGCTGCCGGCGGAGCGCAGGCGGCGCGGCTACCTTTCGGGTCTGCTCGCGCGCAACGAGGTGGCGCGTGACTACGCCTACAACCGCGCGCTGTTCACGCGCATGGGCCACGGCTGGTATCAGATCAACCCGGCGCTTGAGGTGCGGCGACGCCAGGAAGGCGAAGAGGTCTGGGTGACGCTGGCCGAGGCCCTGAATCTGGCCTGGGTCAACCAGCTGGCCCTGCCGCGGCACTACCAGGCGTTCACCGGGTTCGCCGGCGCGGCCGGCGCGGCCGCGTTGCACCTGCCGGTCGCGCAAGGCGCTGCGATCACGCTCGCGCGCGAAAGTGAAGCCCGCCTGGACGAGGAGATTCGGCAAATCCGCCAGGAGGCGGCCGAGCGGGCAAAGGCTGCCGAGGAAGAGCGACAGGCCCGCGCGCGCCTTAGGTCGGCGCGCGCGGCGAAAGCGCCCTCGCGGTCCGAGCGCGATCCGGCATCGAGGGCCGTCGAGGTCCGCGAAGCGCCGTCGACCGTCGCACCCGCAGCCAGGCCGCCTCCGCCCTGGGGCACGCCTGCGGCACGCGAGCTGGAAATCGAGCGCATTCGCCGCGAGATCGAAGGGCGCCGGGCGCGCGAGTCCGGCGAATCCTGACGGCGTCCTGGCATCTCCGGCAGAACGGGTGCGCCCGCGCGATTGCGGACGTACGCCATGTCCCGCATTGCGCGTGCCGATTTGCTGATTTCTACCCAGGCGCGCGGCTAGAATGCCCCATCGCCGCACGCGCGGCCGCACCCGACAACCCTGCTTCATGTCATCGCCACAACAAAAGAGCGCCCTCATCACCGGCATCACCGGCCAGGACGGCGCCTATCTCGCCGAATTCCTGCTCGCCAAGGGCTACGTGGTGCACGGCGTCAAGCGCCGCGCATCACTCTTCAACACCGACCGCATCGACCACCTGTACCAGGACCCGCACGTCAGCCACCGCAATTTCATCCTGCACTACGGCGACCTGACCGATTCCACCAACCTGATCCGCATCATCCAGCAGGTGCGTCCGGACGAGATCTACAACCTGGCTGCGCAAAGCCATGTGGCGGTCAGCTTCGAGACCCCCGAGTACACCGCCAATGCCGACGGCGTGGGCACGCTGCGCATCCTCGAGGCGGTGCGCATTCTCGGGCTTCAGAAGACCACGCGCTTCTACCAGGCCTCCACCTCCGAACTCTACGGCCTGGTGCAGGAGACGCCGCAAAAGGAGACCACACCCTTTTATCCGCGCAGCCCCTACGCCGTGGCCAAGCTGTACGGTTACTGGATCACCGTCAACTACCGCGAGGCCTACGGCATGTTCGCCTGCAACGGCATCCTCTTCAACCACGAAAGCCCGTTGCGCGGCGAAACCTTCGTCACACGCAAGATCACCCGCGCACTCGCGC
>JBJXGS010000033.1:0-12762 GCA_046160545.1 Burkholderiales bacterium | reverse complement strand
CCGCTGGATTTCATCAATCACGTGCTTGCGCAGTCGCCGCCGGCGCGCGCGCGCCTGGCAGCGCACGCCGGTTCGGTGTTGCAGGTCGACGCAGCCCCTTTCGCGTTCAAACTGCGCATCGCCGCCGACGGCAGCGTCGCACGCGAGTCCGATGCAGCCGCCGCCGACCTCGTGGTGCGCATCGCGCCGTCCGCCCTGCCGCTTTTTCTCACCGACGCCAATGCCGCCCGCAAGAGTGTGCGCATCGAAGGCGATGCAGGGCTGGCCGCCAGCATGGACGCGGTACTGCGCGAGGCTCGCTGGGACATCGAAGAAGACATGAGCCGCGTCATCGGCGACGTCGCGGCGCATCGCGTGGGCCAAGCTGCGCGCGCCCTGGCGAGTTGGGCCACGCAGACCGCAAAGGATCTGGGGACGAGCACCGCATCTTTCCTGACCGACGAGGAACCCCTGCTCGCGCGACGCGACGAGGCGGAGCGTCTGCGCGACGACATCGCGCGCACCCGCGACGATGTCGAGCGCCTCGAAAAGCGCATCGCCGCATTGCGCGTTGCGGAGAAGCCATGATGCGCGATTCCCTGGCACGTCGGGAATGCGCGGCCAAGGCCTCCGCCGCGAGATTCAATTGAAAAACATCCTCATCGCCGGCGCCGGTATCGGCGGCCTTGCCGCGGCACTGGCACTGATCCGGCGCGGCTTCTCAGTCGCGGTCTACGAGCAGGCCCGCGAGTTGCGCGAAGTTGGTGCCGGCCTGCAGCTCTCCCCGAACGGCAATCGGGCCCTGTACGCGCTGGGCGTAGGCGAGGCGTTGGCGCGCCTTTCCTGCACGGCGGACGGCAAGGAGATCCGCCTCTGGAATACCGGCGAGACCTGGAAGCTCTTTGACCTGGGCGCTGTCGCGGTGGCCAACTACGGCTACCCCTATTTCACGGTCTGGCGCCCGGACCTGCTCGCGGTGCTTGCCGATGCGGTACGCGCCGCACAACCCGACGCGCTGCGCCTGGGCGTGCATTGCAGCGGCTTCACCCAGGACGACGCGGGCGTCGTCCTCGCCACCTCGGACGGGTTGGTGCGCGGTGACGCGCTGATCGGTGCCGACGGCGTGCATTCGACGATCCGTCAGGGTCTCTTCGGTGCGGACCGGCCGCAGTTCACCGGCCTCATGGCCTGGCGCGGCGTGATTCCGATGGAGCGCCTGCCTGCGCACTTGAAACGCATGGTCGGTACCAATTGGGTCGGCCCCGGTGGGCACATCGTGCACTACCCCCTGCACGGCGGGGAACTGATGAATTTTGTCGGCGTGCGCGAGCGTCCCGACTGGACGGTCGAATCATGGAGCGTTGCCGGCGAGACAGCGGAGTGCCTGGCCGACTTCCGCGGCTGGAACGAAGACATCCAGACCATGATCCGCGCCATCGATGTGCCCTACAAGTGGGCACTGATGCACCGTCCGCCGCTTGCGCGCTGGGGTGTCGGGCGCGTCACGCTGCTGGGCGACGCCTGCCACTCCACCCTGCCCTTTCTCGCCCAGGGTGCGGTGATGGCCATCGAAGACGGCTACATCCTGGCGCGCGCGCTGGCCGGAGAAGCCGACGTGGCTGCCGCGCTGACGCGCTACGAGGGCGCGCGACACGCGCGCACCACGCGCATGGTCGAGGGCTCGGCTGCCAACGCGCAGCGCTTCCACAATCCGGAACTCGCGCACGCCGCGGGCGCGCGCGCCTACGTGGAACGTGAATGGACCGAGGCGCGGGTCAGGGAGCGCTACGAGTGGCTGTTCACCTACGACGTGGAGGCCGTACCGCTCTGATGCGTGCGCGCCGCACCGGCGGACCCGCCGAGTTCGTCGAAGCGCCAGGGGTCGATCAGCGCGACATGCCGCATGCGCTCCTCCTCGCGGCGCGGATTGACCGCACGGCGCCACACGACCATCCAGGCAAGCAGGCTCACGAACCAGAGCAGGGTGAACATGGCGAGGATGAGCATGACAGCGACCGGAAGGCGGCAGACACCGACATATCGGCAGACCCGCGGCGATTCTTGAGGCACCGGGCCGCGGCAGCGTTGCGCGACAAGCCGCCGAGGTAGTCGCTGCTACCATCGCGCTTTGCCTTTCGAGAAACCAATATGAAGCTCTACATCGGCAACCGCAACTACTCCTCCTGGTCCATGCGCGCCGGCGTGCTGCTGGCGCAGGCGGGTATTCCCCACGAAGCCGTCGTGCTGCGCTTTGACGCCTTCACCCCCGAGTCGCAGTTCAAGCGCGACCTCTCGCGCATCAGCCCGGCGGGGCGGGTACCGGTCCTGATCGACGGCGACCTTGCCGTGTGGGATACCCTGGCGATCGCCGAATACGTGGCCGAGAAATATCCCGATCGCGCACTCTGGCCCAGGGACCGCGGCGCGCGCGCCCGTGCACGCAGCGTCTGTGCCGAAATGCATTCCGGGTTCACGGCCTTGCGTGGCGCATGCCCCATGAACATCGAGGCCTGGCTGCCCGACACCGGCGCACTCGCATGGCGCGACAATCCAGGTTTACGCGCCGATGTCGAGCGCATCATCGAGATGTGGTCGGGTCTGTTGCGTTCCTCGGGCGGCCCGCTTTTATTCGGCGACTTTTCGATCGCTGATGCCTACTTCGCGCCGGTGTGCATGCGCCTTGCGACCTACGCGCTGCCGGTGCCTGCGCCCGTCAGCGACTACGTCGCGCGCGTCAAGGCGCTGCCCGGCGTGGCGTCGTGGATCGCAGCGGCGCTCGAGGAGAAGGATTTTCTCGATTTCGAGGAACCGTACAGGCTCAAGCGCTGAGACCGGCCGAGCCACTGATTGGCCTCGGCCGACCGGTTTGCGCCCCGCCTCACCCCTTCCAGGTGAACGGAAACATCTGTTGGCGCAGGAAACCTTCAGGCATGTAGTCACCCAGCACGCCGTACTTCTCGGGGAAGCGTCGCTCGGACGCAACAGCCGTGCCGAACAAATAGTCGAGGAAAGCGAAATGGGCGGCGTAGTTGCGATCCAGTGCCTCGCGCTCGGAACTGTGGTGCCAGTGGTGAAAGTCCGGCGTCACCACCAGGTACTTGAGCGGCGCACGGCCAAACGCCGCCGGCAGCCTGACGTTGGCATGGTTGAACACCGCCTGGAAGCCGACGATGATGATGTAGAGATCCATGACCTCCTTGGAAAAGCCCAGCACATAGATCACGCCCAGTACCGACACGCGCGTGACGACGACTTCAAGGAGATGCAGGCGTGAGCCGGCCATCCAGTCCATGTATGCGGCACTGTGGTGCACCGCGTGAAAGCGCCACAGGAAAGGCACCTCGTGATAGGCGCGGTGGGTCCAGTACTGCACCAGATCTGCCGCCAGCAGGATCAGGATCAATTCGACGCCAAACGGCAGTGCGGCGATCCATGCCTGCAGCGGCGGCCAGGCCGCCCAGCCGAAAAAGCGATGCACCATGAAGTTCACGACCAGTAGCACCAGTCCGACCACGAAGTGGTTGACCATGAAGTGGGTGAAGTCGGTCTGCCAGCCACGGCGGAACACCGGCTGCTTGTAGATCGGGAAAAGTTTTTCGATCAGGATGAAGACCATGGTCGAGCCGAGCAGGTCCAGGATGAACCAGTCCAGCCCGATGTAGGGGGTGTGGTCGGGAAAGTCCCCGACCGGCACCTGGTGCCCGCCCAGTGCCCAGGTCAGCGCGATGAGCGCCAGCGCAGCGGCGCTCAGGCTGCGGCTGCGCCGGCGCAACAGGTTGGCCACCGCGAGGCCGCCGGCGACGAGCATGGCAATGAGCATCACCTGTCGCAGCATGTCCACCGAATACTGCTTGCGCAGCTCAGGTGTGGTCAGGTACTCCGGAAAGTGAAACGCCAGCACGCCCAGAAAGCACAGCACCGCCAGCGAGAATGCGATCACCCCGCTGACCATGCCGCGACCGCGCGGCAGTTCACCGGATTGCGCCAGCAGTTCGGTCAGGCGCGGTTCGGGTTCAGTGTTTGACAACAAACCTCCAGTAAAGGGTGCGGGCATCGCGAAACCGCATCGCGGCCGTCGGTCGCAACTCGCTGGACTGTATATTCCCAAGTCTCGATCAGTCCGGCGCGCCCTGGCCGGCCGCGCCAACGCGTGGCGCAACGCCTTGCATCCTACAACCGCCCAACCTTCTGCGTTCATCGGCATCCTGATCATCGGGCTGGGGGCGGCGCTGGGACCGCTGGATTTCGCGGTCAATGTCGCCTTCCCGGCCATCAGTGCCGCATTCAAGCTCGGCACCGGCGGCATACGCTGGGTCGCCATCGTCTATGTGCTCACCTACGGCTGCCTGCTCCTGGCCAGCGGCCGGCTGGGTGATGCCATCGGTCACCGCCGCGTATTTCAGGCAGGACTGGGGTTCGCAGCGGCGGCCTACGTGCTGTGCGCTCTCGCGCCTACCTACGCCTGGCTCCTGGCGGCGCGCGTGCTGCAAGGCGTCGCCGTCGCCCTGCTCCTGGCGAGCGGGCCGGCGCTGGCCACCGGACTCTTCGACGAGTCGCGACGCACCTGGGCATTGGGTGTCTACGCCAGTGTCGCCGGCGCAGCCGGCATCGTCGCTCCGCTGATCGGCGGGGCGAGCATCGCAATCATGGGCTGGTCCGGTGTGTACTGGTTTCGCGTGCCCATCGCGTTGTTCACTCTCCTGTGTCTGCGGTTGGTTCCGCACGCCAGGAAGGCGGGGTCGCGGCCAGGCTTCAACGCGGGCGGGGCGCTGCTCCTTGCGGCGGCAATCGCGCTCTTGTTGATCGCGCCGACCTTGATCGACGTTCACCTCGCTGCGGCAGCGGTGGCGGCGGTGGCGGGCGCGCTCCTCATCGTCGGTGCCTCGCGCCAGAGACGCACCGGTGAAGCCCCGCTGATCGCGCGCGCCATCCTGACCGATCCGCGCTTTTTCCTGCCCAACTTCGGCAGCGTGACCGTCCACCTGACCTCGTTCACGATCCCGCTTACCGCGCCGTATTACTTCGCCCGCGTCGCCGGCTATGACGCGCCGGGCATCGGCGCAATCCTCGCGGTCTGGGCCGTGGGTGCCCTGGCGGCGTCGCTGGCGGCCGCGCGCCTGGTGGCGGCGCTCGGTGTACGCCGCGCCGCATTCGCCGCCGGCGTCCTGATGACCCTGGGGCTATTCATGATGACGCTGTGGACGGCCCAGCCCCAGCGCGGTCTCATGATCGCGACCTTCATCATCCACGGCCTGGGAATCGGCCTGTTCCAGGTCGCCTACACCGACCTGGTCGTGGCCTCCCTGCCGCGCCAGGACCGCGGCGTCGCCGGAGGCCTGTCCAACCTCACGCGCACCGTAGGCCTGGTCATCGGTGCGGCCGCATTCAGCGCGATCCTGCGCAGCGTCGAAGCTGCGCAAGCCGCCGCGGGCGCGCTCCCCATCGCCGCGTTCCAGGCCGGGTTTCATGCCGTGTTTCTGGTCGCTGCGGCGATCATCGGCGCGTTTTTTCTCGGCACGGCATGGGTGCGCGGGGTCTGGTTCGAGCGGCCCATCGGCTAGCGCACCAAAAAATCGCCGCGCGCGGCCTCAAGATTCGGGTGATCCTGCCGTAACTGGTTGCGTATGCGGAAGTTGCCTCCGCAACACCGACCTTCAGGACCGCCATGCCCGCCGATTCCGCGCAGCACGCAAGCCCCGACTGCAGCTTCCGGTCCGCTCCCCTGCCCGTGGCGGTACGCCAACCCGGAGCGGATGTCGTGGCGGCCGTGACCACCCTCCTGGTCGTGGCCCTGATGTACGGTGTCTTCACGACCCTGCGCACGCCTGCCGGCACCGCAGGGGTGCGCCCGGCCACGCTCGCGCCGATTTCCGTGGCAGTCGCTGCCGACCCGCGCCCGGCGCGCGCCAGCTTCGACAGCGTTTCGGCAGCGGTCTACGAGAACCACCGCCAGGGTCAGGTATTGATCGCTCAATGGGCGCGCTCCCTGACGCAACGCGACGCGAATGCCCATTTCGCGCTCTATGCCTCGTCGTTTCGCGCCAGCGATGGGACGACGCGACCGGTATGGGAGTCCAAGCGCCGCAAGTCCGTGCTGTCTGCCGAGCGTATCCCGCAAAGCGTGCGCGACCTGCGCATCGAACACGCCAGCCCTGATCGGCTGGTCGCGCATTTTCTGTTCGGCGACCATGCCGAAGCGCCGCGCGTGACTCTGGTGCTGGTACGCGAAGGCGCGAACTGGCGCATCGCCGCTGAAACCACAGAAGTGCCTGCCACGCAGGCGGGATAGGACGCGGCGCGCATAGAACGCGTCGACATTCGACAGAGCTTCGCATGGCGAGGACGCTCCCTGCCGCATGAATGCGATGATGCGGGGCGAGCCACCCCGCGTGTCGGCCGCCAGAGGGCGTTCACCAACGCGCGCCTGATGACGGGGGACAAACAGGTGGCGCATGCCAGCGCGGTCTTTGCCGTCCTGGAGGCATGAGCCGGCGGTGATCCCGGTTGCGATTTCGGCACAACCGCCGAAAAGGGCGACAATCGGTCTTGTCGTTCGCATTGCAGTTGAACGCCATCCTCACAATCCGCGCCTGGCCGATCAGCCCGGCGCTTCCGCACGGGCCTGGCCGCCCGCAAGCACCGCATGACTGACGAGACACCTCAAGCACCGGCGCGAGAGCCCGGTCGCGACCCGCGCACCCAGGACCCGCGCCTGTGGCGCGACGACGGCTGGACCGCACGCGTGATCAAGAACATCGATGACGATGGCTGGGCGGTGGAAATGATCAAGGACGGCGAGCCCGAGCCGGCGCTGACCGGGCCGTGGACCATGGGCCGCGACAAGAAGAATCCGAAACCGCTTGACGCGACCGCGTTCGCGACACTGGTCAAGACTGCCTCGGAGGTGCTGGCGCGACACGAGCAACACCGGCACGCCATGCTGCACAAGAGCATCGAAGTGTCTGTCGGCGGGGCACGCGTCACGGTGAACCTCGACATTGACGCGGACGAGGATGAACCGCGTGCTCGGTTGTCGGCCATCGACGCGGCCGGCATGGAATTGGCCGCCGTGTCGGTGGCGCCGAACTTCAAACTGACGCGCGCGAGCGCGGCTTCCTGGGCAGAGGGCGGATTCGCAAAGCCCAAATGAGGGCCCGGGGCCGCGGGGCGCGCCGTGGCAAGATGGCGAGCTGCCACTCCTGACACGATCACTTCATGAGCCCACCCACCCGGATGACATTCGATGCCTCACGGGGCGAGCTGCGCGTCGTTCCCGAAGGCGCGGGCCGCGGCTACTGGCAGCCGGTGCCCGCCAACGGCTACGCGGAAGTACTCATCGACAGCAGCGAGCTCGAGTCGGTGCACCCGTTCTCGATCGGGCGCCAGCTTGTGCCGCCCGGTGCCCGCGTTCGCCTGCACGCGCACGACCGCGCCGAGGAGGTGTTCTACATCCTCAAGGGTAGCGGCACGATCGAGATCGACGGTCAGGCACATCGCGTGGCACCGGGTTCGACCGTGTACTTCGGCCACAACCGGCAGCACACCATCATCAACGATGGCGACGAGGACCTGCAGTGGGTGTGGTTCTTCCTGCCCGGCGGCCTGGAGGAGTTCTTTGCGCGCATCGGCCGGCCACGCGCTGCCGGCGACCCGACACCGGCCCCGTTTGCGCGCCCGGCTGACGTCGCGGCCATCGAGCGCGAGACCGTTTTTGCCGACCTGCCCGCCAAACCCTGAAGCGAAAGACGCCAATGCGCCTGAAGGACAAGACCGCCGTCATCACGGGTGCCGCCGCCGGCATCGGCCGCGCCACCGCCGCGCTGTTCGTGCGCGAAGGAGCGCGCGTGATTGTTGCCGACCAGGACGCCCCGGCTGCGAGGAAGACCTGCGCCGAACTCGGCGCGGCCGCGACCCCGTTCGCCTGCGATGTCTCGGTCGCCACGCAGTGCGAGGCGCTCATGCGCGAGGCGGAGGTGCGCTTCGGCCGCCTGGACATCCTCATCAACAACGCCGGCTTCGGCGCGCTGGGCAACGTCGTCACGACCGATGAAGCGGTGCTGGATCGCATCCTCGCGGTCAACGTCAAGGGGGTGTTCCTGTGCTCCAAGTACGCGGTGCCGCTGATGGCCCGCAACGGCGGCGGGGTCATCGTCAACACCGCGTCGAACACGGCCTCCATCGGTCTCAAGGACCGCGCTGCCTATGTGGCCTCCAAGGGCGCGGTGGCGGCGCTGACCCGCTCGATGGCGCTCGACCACGTCGGGCAGAACATCCGCGTCAACTGCGTCGCCCCGGGCGTGACCATGTCGTCGTACTTCGACAAGATGCTCGCCCAGGTAGCGGACCCGGTTGAATTCCGCCGTGTGCTCGACGCGCGCCAGCCCATGGGCCGCACCGCGCGGCCTGATGAGATCGCCTACGCATTCCTCTACCTGGCCTCTGACGAGTCGTCTTTCGCGACCGGATCGATGCTGACAGTCGACGGTGGTGCCACTGCAGAGTAGGCGAAGGGCCGTGCGCTCAAGCCCTGATACCTCTCGCACGGATTGCTTGGCGATAGCCGCAAGACGGCCCGGGTGTAAGCTTTCAGGCATTCGCATTCGAGGGGACCTTGCCCCATGAACATCAACGACATTCGCGCCGAGCGCATCGACACCGGCGGGGCTTCCATCGACATCGCGCGCCTGGTCGGACGCGGATTGCCGCCGGGCGGCGAAATGCCGCAGGTCGCCCTGGCCGGACGTTTCCAGGCCTATGCCAATTTCGTACGCACCTTCGACTTCAAGCCCGGCGACCGACTGGTGTTCCTGACCGACCAGGGCCTGGACCCGCGCGTAGTCGCGGCAATCACCGGACTGGCCGCCGCGCAGGGCGTCAAGGCCACCGAGGTCAAGGTGCCGTCGACCAACATGCTGGAGATTCCGGATAACGTCAAACCCATCCTCGAGCAGGCGACCTTCGTGGTCTCGACCTGGTTTTGCTCTGTCTGGCATCCCTACTGCATCGGCCTGCGCCGCAACCAGGGCCAGCGCTGGATCAAGATCACGTTCTTTCGCAACCTCGACCTGCTGGAGACACCGCAGGCGCGCTTTCCGACCGAACTGGTGGGCGAGTTGATCCGCGCCACCGCGGCGCGCTTCCCGCGCGGCACGGACGTGAAGCTTGCGTTCAGCGACCGGCGCGGCACCGACATGAGCATCGGACTCACACCGCGCATGGTCGACGGCAATCTCGGCACCACGCGCTGGAAGGGCGAGATGATGGCGACCACGCCCGGGGCCTATGTGCACTACCTGCCTACCCATGGACCGAACCTGTATGAGCCCGGGCCGATGCTGGACGACCCCACGCAGCACTCAAGCGTGCCGGTCAATGGCTGGGTCTACCCGCAGTGGGCGGTCGGCTTCGAGCGGCCTTTCGCCGAACGCATCGGTGTGCGCTTCGAAATGAACGCGGTCGTCGAGGTGACCGGCACCTCCCCGGAAGCCGGCATCCTAGGCGACATGCTAATGGGCGGCCATCTCATCGAACTGGGCTGCGGCTTCAACCCCAAATGGCCGCGCCACCTCATTTACCCGGCCGGGTCCAATTCGCCGGGAGTGCTGCACTTTGGTATCGACCTGGTCAAGCCCTCGGACTACATCAAGAAGAAGATGCCGCACTGGGAAGAGCCGCCCGTGCACATGGACCTGGTGACTTTTGACTCGACCGTGGATGCCGGGCCCAAGCGCCTGATCAGCGACGGCTTTCTCGAAGCGCTGCGCGACCCGGGCGTGGTCGCAATGGCCGGACGCTACGGCGACCCTGTCGATCTGCTCGAAGGCTGGCCCGAGTAGGGTAGACGCGGGCGACCATGGCGCTCTACCTGGGCCCGCGCGACCTGGAACACCTCTTCGGCGCAGGGATCGTTTCGCCACAGGACTGCGTCGATGCGGTCGCCGCATCGTTTCGCGAGCACGGCATGGGCGTGAGCGAGCAGCTACCGCGGCACATTCTCTGGGCGCACCCGCAGCACACCACGCCGCGCGACCGGGCCCTGAAGCTCTCGGCCTCGATGATGCGCGATTCGCAGGTGTTTGGCGCTTCGATTTACTCCGCCCATTACGCGCCCGGGGAAGTCGAGATGTGGAACCTGGTCTTTGACGGCGAGAACGGGCGCATGGCCGGCGTGATCCAGGGCAAGACCTTGAGTCTGTGGAAAACCGCCGCGACTGCGGCGCTGGCCACCAGGGCGCTGGCCCGCGCGGATGCCTCGCGAGTGGCTCTGATCGGCACCGGCCGCTATGCGCTGGCACAGCTGGCCTGCCTGGCCGCGGTGCGCCGGGTCGCCGAGGTGCGCTGCTACAGCCGCAATCCGGAGCGACTGGCGGCGTTTGTCGAAAACGCCCGTTCCGCCTTGCCAGGCATCGCGGTCGGCGCCGCAGGCTCGGCTGCGAGCGCCGTCGCCGAAGCTGCCATCGTGACGACCATCACCACGTCACCCACACCGGTGTTGCATGGCGCATGGTTGGCACCGGGAACCCACGTCAATGCCATGGGCCAGCATGCGCCGCATGCGCGCGAGATCGACGGTGAGCTGGTGCAGCGCGCACGTGTGGTGGTCGACACCTTTGAGCAGGCGTTGACCGAGAAGGGGGAACTGCTGATTCCGCTGGCCGAGGGAATCGTCGCCCGCGAGCACATCGCCGCAGAACTCGGCGCAGTCGTGGCCGGTCGCGCGGCCGGGCGACAGTCCGCTGCCGAGATCACGCTGTTTTGCTCGGGCGGCACCGCGCTGGAATACATGGCGTTGGCGCGCATGGTCGTCGAACGCGCGCGCAAGGCCGGCATAGGCCGCGATCTGGAACAATGAGTTCGACTAAAGAGGCACACCATATGCAAACCCTCCTCGGACTGGCCATTGCCGCGCTCGTTGCGCTAAGCGGCGGCGTCTGTGCTCAGGACTACCCGAACCGTTCGGTGCGCCTGATCGTGCCGCAGCCGCCGGGCGGACCGTCGGACATCGTCGCGCGCTTGGTCGCGCAGCGCCTCGCGGAGCGCCTGGGACAGCCGTTCGTGGTCGAAAACCGGCCTGGCGCCGGCAGCAACATCGGCACCGAGATGCTCGCGCGCGCGCCCCGGGATGGCTACACCATTGGGCTGGCGACCGTGCAGCACATCGTCAACCCGTTTCTGTTCGCGTCCCTGCCCTTCGACGCGGTACGCGACTTCGCCCCGATCACCCTGATCAGCAAGGCGCACATTGTTCTGGTGGTCCATCCGGATACGCCGGCGCGCAACCTGCGCGAACTCATTGACCAGGCGCGCGCACGCCCCGGGGCCATCAGCTGGGCCTCGGCGGGCAACGGCAGCACCTCGCACCTGGCGGTGGAACTGTTCAAGACCGCCGCCCAGGTGGATGTGGTGCATGTGCCCTACAAGGGCACCCAGCCGGCACTGACCGACGTGTTGGGCGGACGTGTGCCGGTCATGTTCGACGGCGTCATCACCTCGTTGCCGCACCTGCGCGCTGGCAAGCTGCGCGCCCTGGCCGTGGCCAGTCTGACGCGTTCCGCGCTGCTGCCCGACACGCCGACGATGACAGAGGCCGGTCTCTCGGGCTTCGAGGCCGTCGGCCTGGCGGCCTTCATGGCGCCGGCCGGCACCCCGCCGGAGCACATTGCCAGGCTGCAGCGCGAGACCGCCGCGGTCGTCGCCGTGCCCGAGGTACGCGAGCGCCTGTTGGCCATGGGGCTGGAGATTGTTGCCAATTCCCCGGCCGAGTTCGCGGAGTACCTGCGCAGTGAATCCGCCAAGTGGGGCAAGCTGATCCGCGACGCCAAGATCCGCGCCGAATAGGATCACCACCATGCTCGTCTCCTGCGTCGCCTACGAATCCGGCCACCGGCTCTCCGACATCGCGCCGGACGCCATCGGCGCCACCTTGAAGGTGCCCGGGCGCTTCGTCTGGGTGGGCTTGAAGGATCCCGGGCCGGGCGAGCTGGCCGCCATGCAGCACGAGTTCGACCTGCACGAACTGGCGGTCGAGGACGCGCGCCACGGCCACCAGCGCCCCAAGGTGGAAGAGTACGGCGACTCGGTGTTCGCGGTGCTGCACATGGTTGAGGTCAAGGACGGTGAACTCGAAGTCGGCGAACTCAACGTCTTCGCCGGGTCGAACTATGTGCTGTCGGTGCGCAGCCGCGCCGAAAAGGGCTTCGCCGACGTGCGTGCGCGCTGCGAGCGCGAGCCGCATCTCCTGGTGCACGGCTCGGGGTTCGTACTCTATGCGCTGATGGACTCGGTGGTCGATCGCTACTTTCCCATCCTCGACATGCTCGAGACCGAGCTCGAGAAACTCGAGGAGCGCATGTTCGGCGGCCGCGCGGCACGCGCCAACATCGAGGACATGTACGCGCTGAAACAGAAGCTGATGGTCCTGAAACATGCCGTCGGCCCGCTCTACGACGCGGTCGGCAAACTCTACGGTGGACGCGTGCCCAAGGTATGCAGCGGCACGCAGGAGTACTTCCGCGACGTGGTCGACCACCTTTCGCGCCTGAACCAGGGTATCGACTCGCTGCGCGACATGGTGACCACCGCGCTCTCGGTCAACCTGTCGCTGATCGCGGTGCAGGAGAGCGAGACCATGAAGCGCCTGGCTTCCTACGCCTCCTTGATCGCCGCGCCGACCATGATCGCGGGCATCTACGGAATGAATTTCGAGCACATGCCCGAGCTCAAATGGGCGTTTGGCTATCCGGCAGCCATCGGCCTCATGGTGGCCATCGACTTCTACCTGTT
>JBJXGS010000032.1:0-5967 GCA_046160545.1 Burkholderiales bacterium | reverse complement strand
CGGCAGCGATGCGCACGACCTGTGGGGAAGGCTGGCTGCCTGACGCGGCGCGGCCAAGCGCGATGCGCATCATCATCCCGCCTGGCGAGTACAGCATCTCCGCGATCCGCGCCCAGGGTGCCGGCGGGCAGAACGTCAACAAGGTCTCCAACGCGGTGCACCTGCGCTTCGACGTACGCGCATCGAGCTTGCCCGAGGAGTTGAAGGCCCGCGTACTCGCGCTTTCCGACCGGCGCCTGAGCGAGGCCGGGGTGCTCGTCATCAAGGCGCAGGGCGAACGCAGCCTGGAAAAGAACCGCTCCGACGCCGTCGCCCGACTGCATGCGCTGATCCAGCGTGTGGCCAACCCGCCGCGTCCGCGACGTGCCACCAAGCCCAGTGCTGCGTCGCGGCGCGCACGCGTCGACAACAAGGTGCGTCGCGGCGCCATCAAGGTCCTGCGCGGCAGGGTAAGCGAATGAGCACGCCTGCGACGCCGACCGAGGAACAGGTCGTCGCCGCGACACGCGCATGGCTTGAGCGCGCGGTCATCGGGCTCAACCTGTGCCCGTTTGCCAAGGCGGTGCATGTCAAAGGGCAGATTCGCTATGTGGTCAGCCAGGCGGGTACGCCTGCGGAACTGTTGACCGAGCTCAAGCAGGAGCTGCGCCACCTGGTCGATGCCGACCCGGCCGTCTGCGATACCACGCTCCTCATCCACCCGCATGTGCTCGCGGACTTCCTCGACTACAACGATTTCCTGGACGACGCCGATGCGGCGGTGGAAGAGCTTGAACTCGACGGCGTTCTGCAAGTCGCGAGTTTCCATCCGCAATACCAGTTCGATGGGACGGACGCCGATGACGTCACCAACTACAGCAATCGCTCGCCATTCCCGACCCTGCATCTGCTGCGCGAGGAGAGCATCGACCGCGCGGTAGAGGCGTTTCCCGATGCGGAGCGCATCTACGAGACCAACATCGAGACCTTGCGGCGACTCGGGGTGGACGGCTGGTGCAGGATCAACGCGGCCGCTGACTGACCGGCGGTGCCGCGGCCCTCGAAGCGCCATCGCAGGTCGCCAGCGGCGCCAGCCTGCCAAACCGGTTAGGCTGCGCATTCTTAAGAGAGGATCATCAAATGACGCTTTGCCCGATCGCCATCGTCGCCGGCTGTGCGAAGTGCCCGGCGTTTTCCGTGTGCCCGCTAAAGAGCGTCATCGGCAACGCGCCGAAGCCCGGAGACAAGCCGGCCACGCCTGCGCCGCGCTCGAAGTAGCAACGGCTTGGCATGCACATCTGGGTTGACGCCGACGCCTGTCCGGGTGCAGCCAAGGAGATCCTCTACCGCGCTGCCGGTCGCCTGCGCATAGACATGACGCTGGTCGCCAATCAGTCGCTATACACGCCGCGTTCGCGCCACATCCGCACCCTGCAAGTGGAAAAGGGCATGGACGTGGCGGACCATCGCATCGTCGCGGAGCTGGCTCCGGGTGACCTGGTGGTCACGGCCGATCTGCCCCTGGCCGCCGCGGCGATCGAGAAGGGCGCGCGCGTGCTCAATCCGCGCGGCGAGGTCTATAGCCGCGAAAACATTGGCCCGCTTTTGTCGATGCGCAATTTCATGGACGAACTGCGGTCAGGCGGGGTGGCGACGGGCGGACCGCCGCCCTACGGCAATGCCGACCGGCAGGCGTTCGCCAATAGCCTTGATCGAGTGTTGCCCAAGACGCCTTCGGCGTCGCCCTAGGGCAGTTCAACGCAGGGCGTAGAAGGCCATCGCCGGGCTCTTGATCGGCAATTCCGCAAACGATTTGAATCCCGCCTCTTCGGCTAGCGCGCGAGCCCTGGCAGGACCCCAACAAGCCCCCAGTCCAGGTCCGCCCTGGGCCAGGGATTGCGGGACGCAATGCAGGCAGGAAATCGCGTGCAGCATGCGGCCAAAAGGGTTGGCAAGATTTTTTTCGAGCCGATCGTCGACGCGCGGTTCAACCATCAGGTAGGTGGCGTCAGCGGCCAGCGCCCCGCGGATCGAACGCATCACGCCGACAGGGTCAGGCAGGTCGTGGATGACATCGAAGGTGCTGATGAAGTCATACGGTGCTGCGGCGGCAAGCGCGCCTGCGGGGCCGTGGATGAATCGCGGACGATCAACGAGTCCCGCCGCACGTGCATGGCCGCGCGCGATTGTGATTGACTGCAGGTCCAGGTCCAGGCCTTCGATGGTGGCTCGCGGAAACGCGCGTGCCAGGGTGATCGGCACGATGCCGGTGCCGCAACCAATGTCGATTGCACGGCCGCCGGCCTCAAGTCGTTCGACGACTCCGGGCACAGCCGGCAGCCAGCTGCGCACGAGCCGGTTCTCGTAGACCCCGCGATTCATCTGCTCGAGGGCAACCGGCATTCCCGCACCGAAATCCTTGAACGAGATGCCGCCACCCTGCGCGAAAGCGTCGGCCAGGCGCGGGGCCATGGCCATGAGGCCAGGCAGGCCGGTGAAGAGGCCACCCAGGTAGTACTCGGTCGAGGGATCGGTCAGGAACAGGGCGTGCTCCGTGGGAAGTGTGAAGCACTCCGTGGCCGGGTCGTAGTCCACGTAGCCGGCGCAGGCCATCGCCGCCAACCACTCGCTGGCGTAACGAGGATGCAGGCCCGCACGAGCGGCAAAGTCGTCTGCGCTGACGGAACCGGTGCCCGCCATTGCCTTGAAGAGTCCGGCGCGGTCGCCGGCCAGGACCAGCGCAGCGGCCATCGCGGTGCCGACATCTCCTACCACCTTCTGCATGAATGCCTGCGATTTCTGCTTGTCCATGGAGCTTCTCCGTGTCGGGCCCGGGCGTTGCAGGGCAATTTACTTCTTGAATACCGGCGAGATGTTGGTCCATGCCCGCGGCGGCAGTGACTTGTCCCACTCTGCATAGCGCTGCATCAACTCACTAAACAGGTCCGGGTGCACCGCGGAGAGGTCGGTCTTCTCCGCAGGATCAGCGTCAAGATCGAACAGCCTGGCAATGCCCTTCGCCGGTTCGAGATAGAGCTTCCACTTGCCTTGGCGCAGTGCCGAATAGCCGGCCAGCTTCCAGAATAGCACCTCGTGCGGTGGTTCCGCGCGCGATGACTGCAGGTAGGGCAGCAGGTCCACCCCGTCGAGTGCCTGCGCTGCCGCCGTCGAGACGCCGCAAGCCGCCGCAGCGGTGGGGAGGATGTCGAGCGTACTTACCGGCTCCGCATAAACCTGGCCCGCAGCAATCCGACCCGGCCAGCGCATCATGAAGGGCATGCGGATGCCGCCTTCGTAGGTGGTGTACTTGCCGCCCGAGAAGGGCGCGTTGCTGCCCGGCCGACTCGGCGCATTGCCGTTGTCGCTTACGAAAATCACCAGCGTGTCGCGTTCCAGGTCGTTGCGATGCAAGGCTTCAAGCACCGCTCCCACGACCTCGTCCTGCGCCAGGAGCATCGCGTTGTAGCCGCGTTGCGCGATATTGGCGATGCTCTGCCGCAGGCGCTCGAAATAGCTTTTGGGCACCTGCAGCGGTGGCACCGGGGAATTCATCGGGAAGTAGAGCAGGAACGGCGTTTCGCGATGCCGGTCGATGAATCGCACGACCTCGTCGCGAAAGTAGAACATCAGGAACTGGTCGACCTCGACCTCCACGCCGTCCTTGCGGATCGCGTTCAGGCCGGCGCGGGTCCAGGCCGTGTCGGCCGCCTCGTCGTGAAAGTCGACCTTGAGGCTTACCAGGTCGGGATCGTCAAGCCGCGTCGACTGCAGGCTGGTGTTGCCGTAAAAGACGGTCGATTCGTCGAAGCCGCGGTTCTGCGGCAGGAACTGCGGCCCGTGACCGAGATGCCACTTGCCGAACACGCCGGTGCGATAGCCCGCCGCCTGGAACAGTTCACCGATGTTTTTCTCGGACCGGGGCACGCCGCGGCGCAGGAATTCCGCCTCGCCTTGCAGCGGCGTCAGATTGCCTTCGTAGTCGCGCACTTCGCGGCGTTCCGGGTAGGCGCCGGAAGACACCTGCTGTTCGAAGCCGAATCGCTGCTGGTAGCGCCCGGTGACCAGGCCCGCGCGCGAGGGGCTGCATAGCGGTGCCGAACTGTAGCCCGCAGTGAAGCGAACGCCATCGCGGCCGATGCTGTCGATGTGGCGCGTCTCGACAAGCTCGCTGCCATACGAAGAAAGGTCGCCATAACCCATGTCGTCGGCGAGAATCACGACTACGTTGGGGCGCCGCACGGTACTGGTCATGGAGTCGATGAGGGGTTTTTGGCGAGTCGCTGATGATATCGCGGGCTCGAGGTGGGAATAATGCGATGGGCATGATCCGGATCGAAGGCGGCGAATTTGCCATGGGCGCGGCGCGCTTCTATCCGGAGGAGCGTCCGGTGCGCCGTATGCGGGTGGCGCCGTTTCGCATCGACGCGATGCCGGTCACCAATGCCGAGTTCGCGCACTTCGTCGCGGCTATGGGCTACCGGACCGTGGCCGAGCGTCCGTGCGGCGCTGGCGCTATCGCCGGCTCCCTCGTGTTCGTCAAGCCCTCGGGCCCGGTCAGCCTGGATGATCCGGCGCAGTGGTGGCGCTTTATCGAGGGTGCGTCCTGGCAGAGGCCGCGCGGGCCGGGCAGTTCACTCATCGGCATCGAGGATCATCCGGTGGTGCACCTGGCCTACGAGGATGCGTTGGCTTACGCGACCTGGGCGGGCAAGGCGTTGCCCAGCGAAGCGCAGTGGGAATTCGCCGCTCGCGGCGGCCTCGACGGAGCGGACTACGCTTGGGGCAACGCCTTGGCTCCCGAAGGCTTGATGCTTGCCAACTACTGGCAGGGTGCGTTCCCTCTCGAGAACACGCTGGCGGACCGGTGGGAATTCACCGCACCGGTCGGGCGTTTTCCGGCCAATGGCTACGGGCTTTTCGACATGATCGGCAACGTATGGGAGTGGACTACGGATGCCTGGGTGTCGCCTGACCGCGCTTATGAAGGCGCGTTGGCGCGCTGCTGCGGACCAGCGCCGGATGCTTTGGCTTCCCGCCGCGTGATCAAGGGCGGCTCGTACCTGTGCGCTGCCAATTACTGCCAGCGCTATCGGCCTGCGGCGCGCCAGGGGCAACCGGTCGACGCACCTACAGGGCATCTGGGACTGCGTTGCGTCAGTCCGGCGTGAACGCTCCGGCTAGGGCAGCCAGGCCTTGCGGTAGCGGCCGCTGAAGTCGCTGCCGCATACGCCCTGGGTCGTGATGTTTGCGGTGTCGAGCGAAAACTCCAGCGCGATCACGCAGTCGTGCATGCGCGGCGCCAAGCTGCCCAGGAGTTCTGGCGCGACTTGAGCGCGATTGCCTGTGACCCTGACGGTGCGCCGTGGTGCGCCGGGCTCCTCAGGCGCCGAGGCCAGCCAGGCCAGTGGCGGGGGGCCTGAGGCCAGGCCACGCAGCGCGATGCCGTCGGCGACGCCGGAATGCACTTCGACTTCCAGGCTGGCACCGCCTGATTCACGCTCGTAGCGGCCCTCGACGGCGAGCAGCGGGTGCGTAAGCCAGGCCAGCTGGATGCGGTATTCGTGTGTCAATGCCTCGACTCCCGCATCGAACAGCCCGCGCGCCCGTCGCCAGGCGCGCTGCCGCTCGCGCAGGTGGGCCTGCTGCGCAGGAGTGGCGTTGCCCATCTTCTCGGCGAACGCGTTTTGGACACTGCGATCGAGTTGGGTGAGGTGCGGGTCGCTGCACAGGGTTCGATTGAGACGATTGCGTGCCCGTTCGCAGTCCAGCGGTGCCCACTGCGCCATGGCCGGCACGGCTGCGATGACAAGGCCCAGGGCGAGCCCGGCGGCCGCGCAGGTCAAGGTCGGCTGGCCAGGAGGGCGGCAATGCGCGACTTGCCGGGCCGCTCGATGATGCCGCGCTCGGTGATGAGCGCACTCACCAGGCGCGCCGGGGTCACGTCGAACGCAGGGTTGGCCACCGCGATGTCCTGCGGCGCCCAGACGC
>JBJXGS010000031.1:0-12253 GCA_046160545.1 Burkholderiales bacterium | reverse complement strand
CAACAGGCGCAACTGTTCGAACTGGTGCGCGAGAAGCTGATCCGGCGCGAGCCACTGTGTGCGGTCGAACTGGAACTGCAGGGCCAGCATGGTCTGGCCGCGCGCAGACGGAAAGGCCGGCAGTTCGATGCCGGCCAATACCGAGACGGGAAGCCCTAGGCGCTCGCCAGAAGGCACCGGGTGCAGCGGCAGGTTAGGGGGCGCCTGCCTTCTTGTAGGCGATCACGCCGTTGATCGACGTGGTCGGTCCTTCGTAGACTGACCCGTAGACGTTGTAGGCCATGCCCGCGCGCGATGCCGCGGGACCGGCAAAGAATCCCTGCCCTTCGAACGACAGGCCGCCATAACTGCCGGAGGCCGTGAAGCGATTCCCGTACAGGCCCAGCCCACCGGAGAAATTATTCGGCATGCCATTGATCAACATGCCGGTCGCGTAAGTGCCGCTGCCGGTTCCGAAGTTGACCGTCAGGGAAGCGCTGGTGACCGCGGCGCTGCTGCAGCCCATCATGCAGGTCGCGGTAGCGCCAATGGCGCTATAGGTAGCCTCGCCGCTGGTCGGCATGTTGGTCACCGGCACACCGACCACCCAGTGCAGCGGACCGCCTTCGACCAGGTTCACGCCCTGACCGGTGATACCACCGATCCAGCGACCCCAGGCGATGACCCCGTCGTTGCCGGCCAGGGACAGCTGCGCCGTGCCGCTGGTTTCCGGACCTTCCATCGAACTGGTCATGTAGGAGGTAAGAATACCGGCGGAGTTGAGTGTCGCAGGCTGCGCGGCAACAACATTGATGTTGCCGTAAGACTCGTAGACGTAGGCCAGGTTCTTGACATTGGAATCGCTGTTGACGACCTCCCCGGTCAAAAGAGTCGCTGAAGGCAGTTGCGCGGTAGCATCCTGGGTCGGGTTGGTCGGGCCGGCGACGTTGGTGTTGCCGCTGCCCTCCGGGGGCAGGAAGGGCTTCTCGTTGGTCTGGGACGGAGGACTGTTCTGGCCACCGACAGAGGCGCTGCGCCCGCTCGGCACTACCGTCGTGCCGGTTTGATTGGTGACCGTAGTCGCGCCGCCGGCGACGAACATGGTCACGCTGCCGCCCGCGTCATAGGCGATCGAGTACTCGGTGCCGCGGATGCCGATGGTCGCCGTCTGCGTCTGCAGGCGATAGCCGTCGCGGTTGGTGCGCCCGACCAGGCCGGTGATGGTGCGCATGCCGCCCTTGAGCAGGCTCATGACCACGCTCTCGTTGGGCGAGCCGCGCCCCTCGAAGACGTAGTTTTCGATCTTGAAGTCGGTCTGCGGTTGCAACGAGACGTAGGCCCCGTCGGTGAAGCGCATTTGCGCGCGGCCGTTCTGGGTCGACACGGTTTCGCCGACCCGTACTTCCGAGCCGCGCGTCAATGTGCGACTTTGCCCATTGGGCGCCACCGCGGTGACCGGGCCGCTGGCGAAATCGACCCGTGCAGCTGTCTGCGCGGCCGCTACGCCTGGAAATGCGGCCGACAGGGCCGCCGCCATCAGGGTCTTGGGGAATTCATTGGGCATGGTAGCCTCGCATCGAAAAGGGACGGCAGTGACCGCAGCATAGCGCGCATTGGGCCACGCGCCAACACGATCGCCACCCAAAATGTGACTTTTCCCGCGCTATGGGCGCCGCGACGGGCGAATTTACGGTTGTTTGCATTGCACCGCAGGTAAAAACGCCGTTCAGCGAAAATCGTAGCGGATCGTCACCGAGCCGACGGTGCGCTTGTAGTCGCTAACGTTTACGTTCGAGTCACTGTCGGTAAAGGCCAATGCCGGAGTCAGGGTCCAGTTGCGCGCGAACTTCCAGTTCGCGCCAATGCGTACGCTCAATTCGTCATCGGCGCGGCCGAAGGGGAAGAAACTCGTGATGGAACGCGCGTCCGCACCCTGCGGTGAACCGTAGCGGCGCTGCTCATACGAGAGATTGACAAATGCGTTCAGGGTGTCGCTAAAGGAGAGTTGCCCACCACCGCGCAAGCCCAGGACGCGGTGACCCATTTCGGGAAACTGTCCGTTTTGCGCATGTTCACGCCCGGCATACGCGCCAGCGTAGACGACCGGAGCGTAAGCCATGTCGAATGAATTTGCCCAGGCCACCCCGAGTACCGCGCGGTTGGCGTCACGAATGCTGGCCGTCGGGTAGCGTAGCTGGGTTATTTGCCCATACACCGCGACCTGTTGGCGGTCGGTCAGCGAGTGTCGCCACTGCGCGACACCGCCCAATGCTTCGCGAAAGCGCGTATTGTCAACTTCGAAAGTCTGCTGCTGCAAGCCAACGGTGTATTCATTTGCGCCGTCACGGTGTACGACGCCGCCGTCGACGCCGTAACTGCCAGTGTCAAAGCGGTCCGCCTTTCCGTTAAAGCGCTGATTCAGGCTGGCATTGCCAAACAGACTCCAGGCAGGATTGATCACATAGCGGCCATTGATGCCACCGGCGACCGTGTGGAACGTATCGGACCGCAGCCCGGGATTGAAGGCGAACCCTGGCAGCGCCGGGATGGCAAGGCCGGTCCCGCCAGCTGCTGCGTTGGCATTGGAGTCATGCCCTGCGCTGACCTCGAGAAAGCCGGTCACGCCGGTGCGAAACGGCGCGGTACGTTCGTCCAGTGCGGAAAGGAAACGATCCACGGTTGCAACCACTGCGGCGGGCGGCTGGCTGGCCTTGACGGCCTCGAACTCCTGGCGGGCAGCGCGGTTTTCGCCCATCAGGAAGTAGGCGCGAGCGATTTCGGCGCGTGCCTGCGGGTGGTCGGGACGCACCGCCAGTGCGCGTTCAAGTGCGAACACGGCACGCGTCAACTCGCCAGCTTCGATCGCGGCCAACCCCAGCAAATAGTCGAAATCGGCATTGCCAGCGCGCTGCTCTTCGAGCGGCGACAGCAGATCGAATGCTGCCTTGCCCTGATTGGCCTGCAGCATGCTGCGCGCGCGATCCAGGGTGGCATCCTGAGCCAACGCGGGCTGCGCAATCGCGCCCAGCAGCACCGCCAGCAATGCCGCGCCTGCGCGAATGCGAAAGTGTGAATGAGTCATTCTGTTACCCCAAATGATGCGCTGCGCCGACGGTTCCGCGAAGTTAGTCGAAAGAATAATCGTAAGCGCATCAATCTAAAAGACTTTTTTGCGATCAAAGTGCGCCGGGTTGCACTTTTGCAACATGCTATTCTCGCATAGAAGCGAGGGAATTTCCATGCAGCGCAAGCCCAAACGGCGCACCCGCGAGCGCATCGTCGAAGTCGCGCACCGGCTGTTCAACGAGTTCGGCGAACCCAACGTCACCACCAGCACCTTAGCCGACGAGATGAACATCTCGCCGGGCAACCTCTATTATCACTTTCGCAACAAGGAAGAGATCGTCGGGGAGCTATTTGCCGCCTTCGAGCGCGAAATGGACGCCCTGCTTGCAACGCCCGCGGGGCGACGTGTCTCGGTCGAGGATGTCTGGCTGTTCCTGCACCTGGTGTTCGAACTGATCTGGAAGTACCGCTTCATCTATCGCGACATCAACGACCTCCTCACGCGCAGCCGGGTCATCGAGACCCACTTCCAGCGCATCCTGACCGACAGCATGCGCATCGCCGCCACGCTGGCGCGCGGCATGCGCGATGCAGGAGAGCTTGCCGCTGGAGACGCCGAGATCGCGGCCCTGTCACAGAACATGGTGCTCGTAGCCACCTACTGGCTGAGCTTCGAGGTCGTGCGGGCGCCGCGCAAGGCCATCGACAGCGCCGCGATGAGCCGCGGTGCCTATCACGCCATCAGCATGGTCGCGCCCTATCTGGTCGGAGATGCGCGACTCCTGTTCGAGCGCCTCGCCGGACAGTACCTCGAATCCTGACGCCACGCGAGCCTCCACGAGTGGCTACGCGAAGCGGTCAGGGCGCAGTATCGCGAGCAGACTTGTGCGAGGCTGCCAGGTGCGCCATCCAGTCCCCGCCTTCGATCACCCTGCGCGGGCGCAACGCCGCCGGATTGGCGACATAAACCTGGCAAGAACGGTGGGCGCCAAGCGCGTCGGTCACCGAGGCTGCGACGCGGAAGTACTCGCCGGCCGGCCGTGCCGAGTCGGCAAGCTCTTCCAGGGCATCCAGCGCGGGCCAGGCTGTACGCGGCACAGCGTACAGCTCGCCGATCACCCAGCCTGCCCGCGGGTCGATCAGCAGGGTCGGATACTGGCCCAGGTCGATGAGACGACCGCGCAGACGTGCCGCGCAGACAAATCGGGCCGCCGGAGCGATGCCAGCGATGTCGTTGCTACCGCCGCGACGCAGTGTGCCGTAGACGAAAAGAGTGCTTCCGGGTGCGATCATTCCTGCTTCGGCCGCGCTTGCGAAGCGCTGCGTCGGCGTCGGGCTGGCACCGGCAGAGTCCCTGCCTTGTGCCCGGACGGCCGAACGGCACCGGGCTTCGCGCGCGGCTTGCGCGCGGACTCACGCGCCGGGGCACTCGCGCCAGTCGCTGGCGCCGCACCCTCGATGAGCAGGTAATAGACCAGTTTGTCGAATTCCTTCGCAAAGCGCTCGACGATCCTGGCGGGGTCGGCGACAAACTTCTTGTCCGTGATAAGTCCGAATTGCACCTGGCCGGAGTAGGACAGGATCGATATGCCGACACCGATGTCTCCACTCTGCGGGACCCAGAACATCTGCTGAACCAGACGCCTGCCGGCGATGTAGAGCGGCGTCTGCGGCCCCGGTACATTGGTCATGACAGCACTCGCCTTGGCCGAGAACAGGTCCAGAACCTGTTTCTGCATGGCGCGCGGCAGGAAGCCGACCGCGCCCAGGATGCCCATGGAGATCATGGCCTGGTACGAGCCCTTGAGCGCGTCCATGCGCCGCTTGACTTCGTAGAGCCGCACGAACGGATGAGCAATGCCGACTGGCAACGAGAGCAGCACCAATCCGAAATGGTTGCCGAGCCTGTGCTCGTCGCCCGGTGCGCGCAGATTGACCGGCACCATGCCGGCGACTTCCACCGCTTCAGTAGCCTCGCCCTTGCCCGCCAGGTAGTCGCGGATGGCGCCTGCGCACGATGACAAGAGAATGTCGTTGACGGACACCCCCAGCACCTTGCAGACCGCCTTGATGTCGGCCAGGGGCATGGGTTCGCTCCATGCGACGCGCTTGACCGTGCCGGGCTTGCCCTTGAGACTGGTCGCCGAGTCCGAGGGCATGAGGGCGAGAGCAGCCAGTTCAGTGGTCACATCGGCTGCGATCCGCGCTACTTCCGCGATCTTCTCGGGGCTCGCCAACGCCTCCTGCGACATCTCCCACAACCCGCTTGAGGCACCAATGGCGCGATTGGCGGCAGCCGCGACCGGCCCCGTCAAGCCGCTGAACAGATCCGTGGATGCGGCGGCCTTCTTTTTCTCGCGCCGTTCGCGCGCGCGCCGCAAAGCCTCGGGCTCGATACCGTCTTCATCCGCGTCGGGCGTGGCGTCGGTCAGCGCGCCCAGCACGCCAATGAGCGCGATTCCGTCCGCGATGCAATGATGGATGCGAGTGATCAGAGCGCTGCCGACCCGGCCGGCGTCGGCGTAGTTTTCGATGACCGTCATGGACCACAAGGGCTTGTTGTGGTCCAGCGCCTGGGTGGCCAGTGTCGCCACCAGGCTCTGCAGCGCCGCCTTGTCGCCGGGCGAGGCCAGATTCATGCAACTGATGTGGTTGTCGAGATCGAAGTTGTCGTCATCGACCCAGTACGCACCGGTGGCATCCTGCACGATCCGTTGGCGAAAGCGCGCATAGCGCAGCAGGCGCGCGCTGATGGTGCGCTTGAAGCGTTCGACATCGGTCGGCCCGTCGAACATCATGACCCCGATGATCATCATCTGGTTGGTCGGCGAATCCATGCGCAACCAGGCCGTGTCGACTGCCGACATGCGCTCGCGGTTCCTGATCTCGCCGGCCGCATCGATCGCATTGCCGACAATCTTGTCCAGAGGCAGGCGCTCAAGCGGCAGCCACTCGGCGATGCGCTTGAGCGGCAGATTGCCCGCGAGTTCCATCAGCGATTCCAGCGTCAACATCGGCATCTCCACCGGGGTGCGGCACTTGGAGACCATGGTATCAGCTTGGCGCAGCGCTTCCGGCGATCCATGCGCGCGCAGTTCAGGTGCCCAAGCCATGGGCTACACTGCTAAGCCCATCCAACTGCCGCTGGAGAGAACCATGGCCAACCTCAAGGCGAGCTTCGAAAAAGCCGTCGCCGAATCCAAGGAACTGCCCGAAAAGCCGGACAACCAGACACTGCTCAAGATCTACGGTCTCTACAAGCAGGCCACCGATGGCGACAACGCCGGCAAGCGTCCAGGCTTCACGGACATGGTTGGGCGCATGAAGTTCGACGCCTGGGCGGGCTTGAAGGGCAAGTCTGCCGACGAGGCGATGCAGGAATACATCGACCTTATCGAATCGCTCAAGTAGTTGCGCGCGGGCGGCGCGGCAGCCCGCGACCCCGCGGGCCAGTAGCGAGTTGCCGCGCCGCGCTCAGGCTTTCTTGCGCGGTGCCTTGGCCGGTGCCGGTGCGCCGAAGACACGATCCAGGTTCGCGTTGATGTGCTCCTCGAACTTGCCGCGAAATGCCGACAGCAGCAAGCCGAGCTTCACATTGATCGCAACCGAGTTCTTCGACAACGCCAGTGTGCCGGCCACGCCGGCGCGCCTGAAGTGCAGCGTGTCGCCCTGCCACTCGGACTCGAGGTCGAATTTCTCGTCCAGCTGCCGGGCGAACCCTTCGGCGGCTTCGCGTGCCTTCTTGACGGGCATCGAGTGGGCCCGGGTGATATTCAGGTCTGCCATGCTTCCTCTCGTTGACTTTCTATCCGCAGGGTTCAGGCACTGTCCAGCGCGCGCCTGAACTGGATGGCCTCGGCAATGTGATCGACAGCCAGGCCTTCGGCGCCCGCCAGGTCGGCGAGCGTTCGCGCCACCTTGAGGACGCGATGATAAGCCCGCGCCGACAGTTTGAGGCGCGCGATGGCGCGGCCATCAGACCGCACACCATTTGTTTGACAGCACGCCCGACCGATGCCCCTCCTGGAGCCATGGCCTGTTGATTTCAACGGGCTGCGCCATTGCCGGTCCCTACCGAGTCCGGCTACTTCTTCTTTGCCCAGCCGAATTCGTCGACCACCTGCCGGTAGGTCTTTGAGTCAGCGCGCAAGCGCTCGGCGAGTTCCTTCGGACCGAGGTAAAGGATGATCAGGCCGGTGCGGTTGCCGTAATCCCGAAAGGTATCGCTTTCGACGGCCTTGCGGAAGGCGCCGGCCAGGCGCTCAAGTGCCGCCGGCGGAATGCCCTTCGGCGCGAACAGGAACTCGTAGGCGTTCTGCGTAACGTTGTGCCCGAGTTCCTTGAGCGTTGGCACGTCCTCCAGTCCCTTGACCCGCTCCGGTGCGACCTGCGCGAGCGCGCGCAGCTTGCCTGCCTTCACGTGCTGGTTGATCAGTGCCGTCTGGGCGGAAGCGAAGTCGATGACCCCGCCGAGAAGCGCCGGGAACTGCTGGCCGGCGCCGTAGGGAATCGCGTTGAAGCGCACGCCTGCGGATTTCTCAAGCAGCGCTACCTGCACGTGCAGGATGTTGTGCGGGCCGCCGCCGATTCCGACCGACACCTCGCCCGGGCGCTTGCGCGCCTCGGCGAGCAGGTCGTTCATCGTGCGCCACGGTGATCCGGCGTTGACTGCCAGCGCGACCGGCGCTTCGTTGGACTGGACGAGCGGCATGACATCATCGGGTCCCGGATTGGTCGCGTCGATCACCAGTGGCTGCAGCAGAAGAATCGCGACCGCAGCCATGCCGATGGTGTAGCCATCCGGCGCCGCCTGCGCGACGCTTTTCACGCCGATCGTACCGCCTGCTCCGGGCCTGTTATGCACCACGAATTTCTGGCCGAGTTCCTTTTCCGCCTCGGCGGCAAGAATCCGGTACGTGGTGTCGGGCGCCGAGCCTGCGTTGAACGGAATGACCAGCGTGATCGGCTTGGTCGGGTAGGCGAAGGTCAACACAGGTGCTAAGGCGAGGATCGCCAGCGCTGTCCCGCGCCGGAGTTTGCCCATTTCGCGTCGCGACAGATTGAAGGGTTTGTCGTCCATGCGGTTCTCCTATTGCTGCCGGGTGGATCGGGCCGACCTGGCCTAGGTACGCTGCCCCTCGCCCCAGCAGTCCACTCGCTGACTTTCTATCCGCAGGGTTCAGGCACTGTCCAGCGCGCGCCTGAACTGGATGGCCTCGGCGATGTGATCGACAGCCACGCCCTCGGCGCCGGCCAGGTCGGCGAGTGTTCGCGCCACCTTGAGGACGCGATGATAAGCCCGCGCCGACAGATTGAGGCGCGCGATGGCCTGGCGCAGCAGCTTTTCTCCACTTGCATCAGTCGCACAATGACGTTCGACCCCGGCGACGTCGAGCAATGCGTTGGCCACCCCCTGGCGCTGCACCTGTCGCGAACACGCAGCAACGACTCGTTCGCGCACCGCCTGGCTTGATTCGCCGCGCGCAGGTGTCAAGAGTTCGTCCTCCGCAAGCGCGGGCACTTCCACACAGAGGTCGATGCGGTCCAGGAGCGGGCCGGACAAGCGCGCACGGTAGCGTGCCACCTGGTCGGGCGTGCAGCGACAGCGCGCCGAGGCGTGGCCCAGATAACCGCACGGGCATGGGTTCATCGCGGCGATCAACTGAAAGCGCGCCGGGAAGTCGGCCTGCCGCGCAGCGCGCGAAATGGTCACGCGCCCGGATTCGAGGGGCTCACGCAGCACTTCCAGGACGCGCCGGTCGAACTCCGGAAATTCATCCAGGAACAGCACGCCGTGGTGCGCCAGTGAAATCTCGCCCGGGCGCGGCACCCCACCACCGCCCACCAGCGCCACTGCGGACGCGGTGTGGTGAGGAGCGCGCACCGGCCGCAGGCCAAAATCGGCAGCGCGAAACGAGCCGTTGATGCTCGCCACGGCAGCGGATTCGAGAGCCTCGGCATCGCTCATCGGCGGCAGAAGGCCGGGCAGACGCGTCGCCAGCATCGACTTTCCTGTTCCAGGCGATCCGCTCATCAGCAGCGAATGCCGTCCAGCCGCCGCGACCTCGAGCGCACGCTTGGCCTGCGCCTGCCCCCGAACGTCCAGCAGGTCCGGGCCGGCCGTGCTCACGCCGGGCATTGGCGGATCATGGCGCGCGATCGGAGCATCCCCGGTCAGGTGCGCACACACCTCCAATAACGAATCGGCGGCATGGACGAGCGCTGAGCGTGCCAGCGCGGCCTCATCGGCGCTGACGCGCGGCAGCACGAAGGCACGCCCGGCCCGACCCGCAGCCAGGGCCATCGCAAGGGCGCCGCGCACGGCGCGCAACTCGCCGTTGAGTGCCAGTTCACCCGCGAACTCCACTTCGGCCAGTGCCGCGGCAGGAATCTGTCCGCTTGCAGCCAATAGACCCAGCGCAATGGGCAGGTCGAAGCGGCCGGACTCCTTGGGCAGGTCGGCCGGCGCCAGGTTGACGGTGATGCGCCGGGCCGGAAACTCGAACCCACTGGTCGTAAGCGCGGCGCGCACGCGCTCACGCGACTCCTTGACCTCGGCCTCGGGCAGTCCGACGATGGTGAAAGCGGGCAGTCCTAGCGCGAGATGCACTTCGACCGCGACCTCCGGGGCCGCCATGCCGTCCAGCGCACGGGACTTGAGAGTCGCCAGGCTCATGCAAGCTGGGCTTGGTCAGGAGCGCTGCTGCCGCTCAAGCTCGGCAACCTTGGCTTCCAGGGCAGCCAGCTTTTCGCGCGTCTGCGCCAGTACGCGCGCCTGCACGTCAAACTCCTCGCGCGTCACAAGATCGAGACGCGCGAACGCGGACGAAAGTCCCGCCTTGAGATTCTTCTGCATATCGCCGGCCGGCGTCTGTTGCAGGAAACGGACGACACGCTCATTCAATTCTTCAATCAGTTTGACGTTAACTACAGCCATGGGCATCATCCTTGCTAAATGATTACGCATTGCGGAGAATGGCTCTGGAAGCCATTCTCCGGGGAGGTAAGTACGAAATTATGCACCGCATCGAGGCATTTTTTCGTGCGTCACGCCCCGAATCGGTGCGCACAGGTTTTGTTTTATCTACGCTAACAGAAAGGAAGATCATGCGTAAAGCCCTCCTCGCCGCAGCAGTTGCCGCGGCGTTCGCTTCCCCAGTCGCGGTCAATACCGCCGCGGCACAGGCGAAATCGCCGCACACCTTCACCGGCAACGTCGCGGTGGTTTCGGACTACCGGTTCCGCGGCATCTCGCAAACCTACAACCTGCCGGCCCTCCAGGGCGGCTTTGACTATTCGCATTCCAGCGGCCTTTACTTCGGCAACTGGAATTCCAGCGTATCGGGCAATGTCTTTCCGAATGGCTCCGGCGTCGAAATGGATTTTTACGGCGGCTGGAAAACCGAGTTTTCCAACGGCATCGGTCTGGATATCGGCGCGATCTACTACTTCTACCCGGGTGCCCGCTACAACATCTTCCCGGCCGCCGGCGGTGTGGTCAAGACAGGCAACGAGTTCAACAACACCGAAATCTACATCGGCGCTTCCTACAAGTGGTTCTCGCTCAAGTACTACCACGCGACCAGCGACTACTTCGGCATCAATTCCTCGGCGCTCAACGGCGCATTCGCCGGGATCAACTCCAATGGCACGGGCACCGGCAACACCACCGGCCCTGCGGCCGGCGGCAATTCCCGCGGGACCGGCTATCTTGACTTGAACGCAAATTTCGAGATTTTCCCCAAGGCAACGCTTGGTTTGCATGTCGGACAGCTGCGGGTCAAGAATTACAGCGGTCTTAACTACACCGACTACAAGATCAGCTTCGCATACGATTTCGGCTGGGCGACTCTGGGCTTGGCCTATGTGGCTAGCAACGCCAGCTCCCAGTACTACCGCTACGCTCCGCCGGAAACGTTCCGTGCGGCCAGCGGGGAAACCAAGGACGGCAGCAAGGATGCGGTGGTATTCACCATTTCCAAAACCTTCTAGCCTGCAGGCTGACTTAGGTGAAAACCGCGCTTCGGCGCGGTTTTTTTTGCCTGCGCCCGGATTGACATGCACCAGAACAAGGCGCGCGCACACTTCGCGTGCAACTCCCGGAACTGTTTCCGCGAGCAGGGCTGAGATTGCCTTTGGTCAGGCACGCGCCTGGCCACATAGTGCCTGTGCGGCGCTGGTGTGCCGCGATCGATGAGCGCGAGTACTGGCACAGAAGCTGCTCAGAAGAGTATCGGAGCCACTTACCTCCGATTCCAAGGGGAGCATCTAAATGAAACTGGTAACCGCCATCATCAAGCCGTTCAAGCTTGACGAAGTGCGCGAGGCCTTGAGCGCCATCGGGGTGCAGGGCATCACTGTCACGGAAGTCAAGGGATTTGGCAGACAAAAGGGTCACACCGAGCTGTACCGCGGCGCGGAATATGTTGTCGATTTCCTGCCCAAGGTGAAGATTGAAGCCGCAGTCAGGTCCGAACTGGTCGAGCAGGTCATCGAAGCCATCGAGAAGTCCGCCAATACCGGGAAGATCGGCGACGGCAAGATCTTCGTTTTCGACCTCGAGCAGGTCATCCGCATTCGCACCGGCGAGACCGGTGGCGAAGCGCTCTAGATCCAGGGGAGAACATGAAAAAGATACTGACAAGCATGGGTCTTGCGGCAGCGCTGCTGCTATCGGCAAGCCCGTTCACGGCAGGCGTGTACGCACAAACGGCCCCGGCCGCGGCACTTGCCGCCGCGCCTGCGGCCGATGCCAAGAAAGATGAGGCCAAGCCCGCCGAGGCGCCCAAGGCCGAAGCGGCCAAGGCTGACGAGAAAAAGGACGATGCCAAGCCCGCCCCGGCTGCTGCCAAGCCGCCCGAGCCCAACAAGGGCGACTTCACCTTCATGTATATCGCCACCATCCTGGTGATCATGATGACCATCCCCGGGCTGGCGCTCTTCTATGGCGGCTTGGTGCGCTCCAAGAACATGCTATCGGTATTGATGCAGGTTTTCGTGACGTTCTGCCTGATTTCCATCCTGTGGGTGATCTACGGGTATAGCGTCGCCTTCACCAGTGGCAATCCGTTCTTTGGCGGCTTCTCCAAGGCCTTCCTGAGCGGGGTCGATCTGGGCGGGGCGGGCGCGACCTTTTCCAAGGGGGTCTATATCCCGGAGATGATGTTCGCGATGTTCCAGTTGACCTTTGCGGCCATCACGCCCGCGC
>JBJXGS010000030.1:0-2956 GCA_046160545.1 Burkholderiales bacterium | reverse complement strand
TCAGCGTGCATCGCGCCGGGCAGACCTGGCGCATTCACGAACTGCGCGCCGAGAATGTCCAGATCGTGCGCCTCTACAGCGCCAATTTCGCGGTGGTCATGGAGCGCGACGGCGGCATGGACGGGCTTATCAAGGCCCTGTCCGAGCGCAATGCGCGCAATGCCGCCGCACCGCAATCCGCGCCGACTGCGTCACCGTCGTCCGGACCGACCGCGGCGCCCGCGCAACGTGCGCCGGCGCTCCCCTCCGCACCCTGGGAGGGGTCGAGCACCAGTCCGTGACCACGCGGCACGACGCGCGCCGCACTTCTTCGCAGGAGTGATTTCATGAGCAAACTCGCCGGCAAGGTGGCGATCGTCAACGGCCGTGTCCTCATCGTCACCGGAGGCCTGTGAGCATGCGCCGTCCCAACCTTATCTTCATCATGGCCGACGACCTGGGCTACGCCGACCTGGGTGTCACCGGTGCGCACATCGCGCCGGGCATGGACGGCACGCCCTGCCTGGACCGCCTGGCTGCCGAAGGCATGCTGTTTACCGACGGCTATTCCAACTCCCCCGTGTGCTCGCCGACCCGCTTTGCCTTGATCACCGGTCGCTACCAGTACCGCGTGCCGGCCGGGTCGGAAGAACCGCTGGCCGGGCGCGCGCGCGGCGTGGAGGGCATGGGCATAGACCCTGCGCACCCAACCATTCCTTCACTGCTGGCAGCATCCGGCTACTCGACGGCGCTGTTCGGCAAATGGCACCTGGGCTATCCGCCACATTACGGGCCGCGCAAGAGCGGCTACGGCACCTTCTTTGGCGCCCACTCCGGCGGGCTGGATTACTTCAGCCACCTCGACCGCGGCGGCGTGCACGACCTGTGGGACAACGAGAGCGAGGCGCACAGCCAGACCTACATGACCGACCTGATCACCGAGAAGACGGTGGAGTACATCGGCGCACAAAAGGCCGATGCGCCCTTCATGATCAGCGTGCACTACACCGCCCCGCACTGGCCCTGGGAGTCGCGCGAGGATCGCGCCGAGTCAGAGCGCATCGGCGATAAAGTCATCCACACCGACGGCGGGTCGCTGGCGACCTACCGGCGCATGATCGCGCACATGGACGAAGGCGTCGGGCGCATCGTCGATGCCCTGGCCCGACGCGGCATGCACGAGGACACCCTGATCGTCTTTACCTCCGACAACGGCGGCGAGCGCTTCTCGGACGTGTGGCCCTTCATCGGCGGCAAGATGGACCTCCTGGAAGGCGGCATCCGCGTGCCCCTGATCGCGCACTGGCCGAAGCGCATCCGCGCCGAAGCGAAGTGCGCCACACCGGTCATGACCATGGACTGGAGCGCGACCTTCTTAGCCGCCGCCGGTGTCGCCGCGCACCCCGACTACCCGCTCGATGGCCTCTCGCTCCTGCCCCTGATGGACGACCCGGCCTGGGACCCGGGGCGCGGCCTTTTCTGGCGCACCACCCACCGCGGCCAGCGCGCGGTGCGCCTGGGCACCTGGAAGTACCTGCGCGTGGGCGAGCACGAGTACGTGTTCGACCTGGCGCGGGACAGCCACGAGCGCGCCAACCTGCGCGAGCGCGAGCCGGCGCGCTTTGCGAAGCTGAAGGCGGCGTGGGAAGCCTGGTCGGCCGACATGCCGGGCATTCCCCCGGCAGCGCGTGCCAGCCTGCCCTTCGGTGAACCCGATATGCCGCGCCCCACGCATTGAGCCTGCTGCGCCCGGACTGGGCGGAGATTGCGCACCGGCGCGACCCGGTGGCACGGCTGTGGCTGCGCATCGCACTACCCTACTCGGCGGGGGTTGGCATAGCCCTCTACCTGGGAAGCGCAATCTTTAATCGCGACTGGCACCAGATGTGGGGTTACTCGATGGGCGCCGCCGACGCGCTGCGCGTGGGGCTCGGCGCACTCTCACTCTCCGCCGCCGCGCCCCTGGTCCTGGCCGCCGTCATGCAGCGCCTGGCCCGCATGTACCGCCAGCGCCCCGACTACGCCGCAGCGTTTCGCGTGGCCGTGCACGCCGCGCGGCCGCTCTGGCTGGCCGGCCTGACGCTGTTCCTGATGCCGATGTTCATCGTCGGCATGCTGGCTGCGCTGATCTCGCTTTCGCAGTGCGGCGCCGGTGCTTGCGCGTTGTTGGGAATAAAGCAGGAAGAGAGTACCGAGTTTGTCGGAATCTCTATTCTGGTGTTTGCGATCGTGCTGTCGCGGGGAGGGATGACGGTTTCTTCGCTGGGGTTGTTGTGAGCGGGTCGCTGTGCACAGCGAAGCAACTGTGCCGACGCAACCGCGACGGCAGCTTCGCGACACAACGCGATCGCGAGCGCGTGCCTGATCTGGTGGCGAATCAACTATACGAACCGGGCTATCAACGCCTTGTCCAAGGGTGAGCCACCGTGCGAGACACCTATCCGCAACGCGGTGCAGTGCCAGGTCCGCGATGAAGCCAAGGCACTGGCCGGCAGAGGCCGCCTCATCCCGACCGAGCGAAGCCAAGTCGACCAGTTGCGCCGCTTCGAGTATCAGTACGAGACAGCCAACGGGCCGCGGTCGAGACGCCTTACGCGCTCGCCGCGAGCGGCCGATGGCGATGAGCGGCTCGCGATCAGCGAAGAGCTGGGCATGAGAGGGAACAGATCACGGCGGTGTATCTGGTTCGATAGCCGCCGGCCTGGCTCACACTACGCCCAGGATCCAGCCCTCCACACCAGCGACCCTGCGCTCGGGCGGTGTAAGGTCCGGGTGCAAGTAGCGCGCAAGCCGTCCGGACCGGTCGGCTTCACTGAGCCACGACGCCACCGTAAAGGCGTCATGCTGGTCGGGCGTGCGGTCTTCCCTGGGATAGGCGTGCTTCCAGAGAGACGGGTAGGCCTCGACGACGGCGGACTTTCCAGCGGGGATCGACCAACCGTCGAAGGGCCAGAAGTGCAGGCGGCTGCCGAGTTGT
>JBJXGS010000029.1:0-10247 GCA_046160545.1 Burkholderiales bacterium | reverse complement strand
CCAGCGCCACGGCGAGCAAGGGTACCACCAGGCCGATCAGGATGACGGCCAGGTAGAGATCACCGAGCTGGCTGTAGTCGGCCGGGGTTTTGACGGCCTTGCTGACGGGGTCCCGTACCTCGCGGGTAATGGTGAAAATCTCGTTCAAGTACTTGGTGAAGAGTTGCGAGGCCGACAGTGCCAGATTGGTGAACGAGGCCATGACCGCGAAGTAGGTGGCCTTCAAGTGATCCGGCGCGGAATTGGCAATCCAGGCCAGCATCGGCACCATCGCGATCTGGCCCAGCGGCGATTCCAGCGCCGTGTCGATCAGGGCGATGACACGCGCATCGATCACACCGCCGGTGTGCCTGGCGGTCCATTCGTGCAGGCCATGGTACATGCCGACCTGCGGCAGCGACATTATTGCGCCGGCCACGGTCAGAAATGTCACGATGGTGAAGATCGAACGCTCGGCCATGAAGCCGCGAAACAGGAACAGGCCGAACATGGCCAGCATGCTGCCGACCAGCGACAGGCGCGCCAGAAAGGATGGATCGAAATTGAGGACATCGATCATCCACCACGAAGCGCCGGCGCCGGTGTTGGGCATGGCGCGAAAGACGAAGATCACGATCGCGGTACCGATGAGCGTTGCGCGTGCCTGCGCGTCCAGCTCGCGCACCAGCCGCACCATGAGAAAGATGATGATGGCCATCGAGGCGCAGAAAATGATCTCCTGCGCTCCGGGCAGCTTGGCCAGGCCCACCGTGATCGAGACCAGCACGAAAGCCAGCCCACCGCCCAGGATCCACCAATTGACAGCCGGCCGCGCAAAGCTCTGCACGTACTGGCGCGGATTGCGCCAGCGCAGCCACATTGACAGCAGCACACCGGAAATCGAGACCGCCGGGATCAGCAGCGCGAACTGATAGACGCTCAGGTAGGCAAGCGCCTTCTCGGCCGGCGGCAGTTTGCCGGTGTCAGCCAGCAGGAATACGTTGGCCAGCGCCACCAGGATCGTGCCGCCGACGATTGCCACGCGGCCCAGGGTCTGCATGGTGGTGTGCATGGAGCGACGCTGGTCCGCCGGAATCTCGCGGCCGTCGGCCTCCACGCGCGGTACCGCTTCGACCGTCATCGCGTCGGCCACCACATCCTGGATCATGTAGCCGGTCGGCGAAAGCAGCGCTGCGGTCACATACCAGGCCTCGGCACTCATGATGGAGCGCATTGCGTCGGGGCTGGCGAGCAGCCCGATCATGATGGACAGGCTCGCCACCATCAGGCCCGCGCCCAGGAATACCAGGGTTTCCTTCCAGCGCCAGATGAGGTCGACAAAGTGCCCCACGGGCATCTTGAGCGCCCACGGCAGCACTGCCCAGAAGCCCAGTGCGGCCAGGAAGCTGGCCGACAGCCCCAGGTACTCCTTGACGAAAAACGTGCCGACAATGCCGGTGAGTCCGGAAATGCCGGCCGCGACATAGACCATCAGCGGCGGCAGGTAGGACAGGCGAAACGAGGACAGGAGCGACGTGCGCATTCAGAAGGGGGGGGAGAGGACGAAGGGTGATACGTTGCGGTGCATCGCCGGGATGCAGGTGTCACCGCGTGGGGCGCACCGCCACTACAGTCTGATTATCGCCTGCGTTGCCCGATAATCATTGCCGTTCCGGATCGCTGTCGCGCCGGGTGATTGACGACCAAGGAGAAGAACATGCCATCCCCGGCCCTGGCGCGTGTGCCGCGCGCGGAAATGCCGCCATCGCTGCAGTCGGCGCACGATGCGGCGCTGGCACTGCGCGACGACGCCACTTTCATCGAAGTGGCCGCCAACGCGCCCGAACTCATGCAATGGTATGTGGATGAGTTCTACGGTCGCATCTTCTATGCCGGTCGCGTCGCGGTGCGCATCAAGGAACTGCTGCGCTACCGCCTTTCGATGACCCATGGCTGTGCCTATTGCAATCGCGGCAACAGTGTGGCGGCGCTCAAGTCCGGGGTGAGCGAGGCGCAACTGGCGAACATCATGGACGAGAACGACGCCGTGTTCGATGCGCGCGATCGCGCCGTGCTCAAGCTCGCAGCGCAGGTCGCAATGTCCAATCCGGGCGGGCACCTTGACGAAAGCCTGCATGCAGAGTTGCGCGCGCACTTCGACGATGCGCAAATCTTCGAGCTGGGCATGACCGCCGGCATGCTCACCGGCATGGCCAAGTTCCTGTTCGTCTACGACTTGGTAGAGCGTGAAGCTGCCTGTCCTTACGGGCCGCCGCGGCAGTGAGTTCTGGAGCGCCCTCCTTTACATCGTCGCGGTGGATTGCTCTTCCTGCTGTAGCGCGAAGATCGAGGTGTAGCCGCCGGACCAGTCCGGCGGGATCAGGCAGGGCCGCGGGTCGTGGTGTGCCCAGGGCGCGCGCTTGCCGCGGATGATGGTCTGGTCGTGCTTCGGCCGGATCGGATTGACCGTGTAGGGGAACGCGTCAGCCGAGGTGAGGGTATAGAGCAGCAGCGGCCGGCCGGTATCCGAGAGGTTCGCCGGCGAGGCATGCAGGGTGCGGCAGTTGTGCAGCGTCAGCGATCCGGCCGGTCCGGTCAGGGTCACCGCCTTTGCGACGTCGAGCCTGGCGACATCCGCCTCCGACAGGCAGCCGGTCCACTTGCCGGCCGCGTCGAACTGCGAAAGCATGGGCTCGATCTCGTGGCTCTTCGGCATCACCATCAGCGGCCCGTTGTCGGGCCCGCAGTCGTAGATGTAGGTGCCCACCGTGAGCGGCGAATAGTTGGTGTGCGGCCAGAAGCTGATGTCGTAGTGCCACTTGACCTCCTCTCCGCCCTGCGCCCACTTGAAATTGAGCTTGCTGTGGTGGAACTTGACGTCCGCGCCGACCAGGTCGGCGACGATGTCGGGCAGGGGCGAGCGCGTCACGTAGTCCCAGAACACGGGATGTTGTTCGGTCGGGTTGGACACGCGGCGCAGGCGCGGCGCGTCCGCGCGGTGTCCGGGCTCGAGGTCGAAGACCTTGTCGGACTTCGCGACCTTGCGCGACTGTTCAACCAGTTCTTCGGTCGCCGCGCGCAGCTTCGCGAGCCACTCCTCGCCGATCGCACGTTCCAGCAGGATATAGCCTTCGCGCAGGTAGAACTCACGCTGGGCCTGGGTTAGGACGCGCGCGGGCTGGGCCAGGATCTGTTCAGGGGTCATCGGAGCCTCCTTGGCGTAATCGCGGTCAGCGGAACTTGAGCATCACCGTGGGTAGCCACGTCACGATGATCGGAAATGCCAGTGTGATGAAAAGGGTGAGGAGCTGCAGCCCGATGAAAGGGACAACGCCGCGATACATGTCGCGGATCGTGATCTCGGGTGGTGCCACGGCGCGCAGATAAAAGATTGCCGGTGCCATCGGTGGGGTCAGATAACTGGTCTGGATCATGATCAGGAAGAGCACGCAGAACCACACCGGGTCGAAGCCCGCAGTCTTGATAAGCGGCGTGAACAACGGCACGAAGATGAGGACGATCGAGATCCAGTCCAGGAAAAAGCCGGCAATGAAAATGATTGCGAGCATCACCGAGAGCAGGGTCCACGGCGAGAGTTGCATCTCGCCGATGATCCGGTTCGCGGTGTTGATGCCGCCGGCGCCGATGAAGACCCCGGTAAAGAGCGTGCCCGCGAGCAGCACGGTCATGATCATCGTGGTGACCTTGACGGTCTTGATGATCGCTTCCATGAGATTGGCGCGCGAGAAGGTGCCGTAGAGCAGGGTCAGCAGCACAGAGGCGAGCGCACCGATGGCGGCCGCCTCGGTGGGCGACGCCCAGCCGAAGAGGATGGAACCCAGCACGGCGAAGATGAGGAACACCGGCGGCAACAGGTTGCGGCTGCTGATGAAGAGCTTCTGCGCGAAGCTCGGCTCGTCGTCGGAGGGAGGAATGCGCGGCCCCATCGCCGGCTTGAGGGTGCACAGGACGAGGATGTAGATGATGTAGGAGAACCCCATGATGAGGCCGGGGAAGACCATGCCGTAGAGGATGTCGCCGACCGAGATGTCGGCCAGGGGTCCCATGACGACCGCCACCACCGAGGGCGGGATGATGGTGCCCAGGGACCCGCCGGCGCAGATGGTCCCGGAGATGAGGCCGCGGTCATACGCATAGCGCAGCATGATCGGGATCGTCAGCAGACCCACGACCGACTCGGTCGCGCCGATCACGCCCGAAGACGCCGCAAAGAGGATGCACATCATGACCGTCGCGATGGCAAGACCGCCGGGCAGGCGCCGCGTCCAGATGTGGATGGCCTCGAAGAGCTTGTCTGCGATGCCGGAGCGCTCCAGCATCGAGCCCATGAAGACAAAGAGGGGCACTGCGGCGAAGACGAAATTCGATGCCAGGTCCTCGATTTTCTCGATGAACTGGAATACGACGCGATCGCCAAAGACCGGCAGGCCGAACAACACCGCCGTGATCATGAGACCGAAAGCGACCGGAAAGCCCAGGAACATGAGCGTAAAGGCCACCGGCAGCATCAGGAAGGGAAGCCAGTCCATGGGCTCAAGCCTCCGCGCCGCGCCGGAAAGTGCGCAAGGATTTCAGGATCTCGGCGGCGACCTGCAGGGTCAGCATGACGAAGGCGACAACGAAAACGAAGCGAAACGGCCAGACCGGCATGTTGAGTGCGGACTGGCCGCTCTTTTCGTTGGCGCTATAGCCCAGCAGGAAATGCCGTCCCAGGTACCAGGTGATCCAGACCATCAGGGGCAGCACTACCGCGTAACCGGCCAGGTCGATCGTCGCGCGTGTGCGGCCGGAAAATGCGCCGCTGAAGATGTCGATGCGGATGTGCTCGCCGGCCTTGAGGGTGAAGGCCATCGCCAGCAGGAAGTGCGTTCCTGTCAGCGTATAGCCGACTTCATAGGCCCAGATGGTCGGCGCGCCAAAGGCATAGCGCGCGAAGACCTCATAGCAGGTCGCCAGCACCAGCGGCACGATCAGGCAGGCGCCGAAGATGCCCACTGCCGTGCTGGCGCGCTCGATCGCGCGAATCAGGCCGTCCAAGTCCTCTCCCCTGCGACGCATTCGCGTCGTTCTATAGCGCTTCTTCCGGCGCCTGCCAAAAAAAGCGGCGGGGACTCCCGCCGCGCATGTGCCTTCGTTCTCAGGACTTGATGGTGCGCCAGCGCTCGGCGCCGGCCCATTCAGTCTCGAAGTCGGTCTGGCTCTTGAGGATGCGTCCGAACCAGGGATTGTCCTTGGAGGTCTTGGCCGCCCAGTCCAGCCCGATCTTGCGTGCCTGGCGCTGCACCTCGGCGTCGAGTTCGATGATCTCGTTGCCGGCCTTCTTGTAGAAGTCCAGCGCCTTGGCGTCCTCGTTGCCGATTTTGATCCAGCTCTCGAAGGTGACCAGCTTGGCCACCGTCTCGACGAGCACGCGGTCGGCCGGGGTCACCTTCGCCCAGGCGTCCTTGTTGATGACCAGCTCGAAGGGCGCGGTGGGCTGGTGCACGCCCGGGATGATGACGAATTTCGCCACCTTGTGGAAACCGGTCGAGATGTTCTCGTAGAGCGTGCCCCATTCGGTGGCGTCGATCGCACCGCGCTCGAGCATCGGATAGACGTCGCCGCCGGCGGTGGTCACCGGCGCGGCGCCCAGGTCCTTGGCCATCTCCAGCCAGGAGCCCGCGGTGCGCAGCTTCAATCCCTTCAGGTCCGCGAGAGTGCGCACGGGCTTGCGCGAATGCAGGAAAGCTTCGGCCGTGCGGATGAACAGCGGCAGCGATATCACGCCTTCCTTCTCGTCGCGGTACTGGCGCTGCATGGCTTCACCGCCGGCGCCGTAGAGCCAGTGCAGCATGCGCTCGCTGTCCATCGAGCCGGCATAGCCGCCGAAGAGGACGGTAGACGGGTCCTTGCCCCAGTCGTAACCCATCCACGTGTGGCCGCACTCGGCGACGCCGTTCTTGACTGTTTCCGGCACGCGCAGCGCATTGCCCAGGGCGCCGCCCGGGAAGGTCTGGATCTTGAAGCGTCCGCCCGAGAGGCGCTCCAGGCGTTCGGCGAATGCCTTGGCGCCGATGTCCATCAAAGGGCCTCCCGCCCAGCCGGTGGCCATCTTCCAGTTGTAGCTGGGGCCGGCGGTCTGCGCCTCTACTGCCAGAGGCATCGCCAGCGCGCCAGCGGCGCCGCCCTTGAGAAAGTCGCGCTTCTTCATGTTTGTCTCCCTTTGGTGTGAATGAAGCTACTTGCGCGCCGGCGGCACGCCAGGTGAAACACTGCAGGGCCGCCGTTTCAGGCTGGCTGCCCGCCGATCGGCCCGTCGATGCCGACCGGTGCGTCGGGGCGGCGAAAACGGTCTATCGTACCCTTTAGTTCCGGCTTGACGTGGTCCTCGTTGTAACCGTTCAAGAGCGTACCGACGAGCCCGCGGTCGAGGTCGCTGGTGCCCATGACCCAGTCCGCGATGGGGAAGGTCAGGTTCATGTTGTGGCTCATCATGATGCCGTAGTTGTGGTGTGCGGCGTGATGACGCCGGATCGTGTTGACGAAGGGCATGTGGCGCACAAACCAGTTGTCATTGACGTGGCAGCAGTAATGGAAGCTCTCGTAGATCAGGTACTGGCCGACCATGGTGACGAGCAGGATGTAACCGGCGTTCGGATTGACGAATGTCGCCAGCAGAAACGCGAAGGGGATACCGATGGCGATGAAGGTGAAGAGCGCGCGCCACGGGAAGAAGACGATGCGCCATTCGCGCGAGGTGCTCACGGTCATCTCGTTGTCGGTGAAGTACTGGTGGTGCTGGCGCGTGTGGCGATCGTAGATCGCGCGCAGCGCCCAGACATCGACCAAGCGATGCATGACGTATTTGTGGATCCACCATTCGAAGATGTTGGAGAAGAAGAACACCGGGATGACGAGCAGCCACTCCCAGGATGCGCCCGCAAGGCGCGAGACGCAAGCGCCGATGACTGACAAACCGACCAGATAGATCACGCCGATATGCACCGGGCCGCTGTAGGCGGGATGGATCTGTGCCTGGTAGGCAGCGCGGAAATCGAGCTGGCGCTGGGTCGGGTTGTGGCGTTCGACAAGTTCGGCCATGGCGGCACTCCTTCTGATAGACGTCTGATATGTTAGATGTATGTCTGGCGATTGTCCAGTCTTGTCCAGTGCTTGCCAGCGCCCGGATGCGGGGGTTGCGGCGAGCCCGTGCGGGCTAGAAGTCGCTGGTCACGGTTGTCCGCGTGAACGTTTCGATATAGTCGAGCAGCGCGTCGGATGCGCGTGCGGCGGCCTCGGCGTCGCCGCCGGAAATGCCGCGCGCGACGTCGGCGTGGAGCTTCGCGGCCAAGGGCATGTCAGCCGCTTCGCGGTAGTGCAGATACCAGAAGCGCCGCGACAACGAGGCCATGAGAGCCATGGCGGCCTGCGCGAACTCGTTGCGCGA
Organism: Burkholderiales bacterium; assembly: GCA_046160545.1. Lineage (GTDB taxonomy): Bacteria > Pseudomonadota > Gammaproteobacteria > Burkholderiales > JAEUOS01 > JAEUOS01. The sequence goes on along the minus strand of JBJXGS010000029.1, from coordinate 2,821 downwards.
AGTCGCCACCATCAGTTCGTTGAATTCGCGATCGGTGCGCAGGAACGCGACATCATCGCTCTTTTTTGCCGCGGTCTCGAAGGCATGCGCGATGGCAGCGAAGCGTTCGCGTTCGACCTCGCTGGCGCGCCGCGCGGCGGCGCGCGCGATCAGGCGCTCCAGTTCCCGGCGCACTTCGAGCAGGCGCAGCTGGCCGCGCACGTCGATTTCCGCGACGATGACGCCACGGCGCGGCAGGATGCGCACCAGGCGCTCGCGTGCCAGGCGCTGCAGGGCTTCGCGGATCGGTGTGCGGCCGATCTCCAGGCGTTGCGAAAGCATGGCTTCCGAAACCGCGCTGCCGGGGGCGAGCTCGAGGCGGACGATCAGTTCCTCGATCGCGGTATAGGCGCGATCGGTGAGGCTGGTCGACGGTGGCGTGGCGCTCAGGGCGAGGGATGACTCCACCGGGCGTGCCGACCCGCGCGATCCACGGGGCGCCGGCTTGACTCGGGAGCGCGCACCGCGCGCTGCGGGAGAGGCGGGCATCAGGCTACGCTGGGCTGGTCAAAAACCTGCTGGAACTGCCCGGACACGGCTCCTCCGAGGAAACGGTTGATATGTTAGAAGTATATCAACCGACTGAGCGCCGTGAGTCCATTTGATGGAGCAGCGAACGCGCCGGATCAGGCGACGCTGGTCGCTTCCGCGTTGACCGTCGCGCCGCGGTAGAAGTTGCCGCTGCCAACCTCCTGTACGACTTGCGCAGGGTCGAACACGAGGCCCTGCGGGTCGCCGCCTTCCTGGACGAGGCGAATCTGCTGCTTGATGAGCCGGCGCAGCATGATGATGCCGCGGTCACTCGCTCCCAGATGCTCCTCGCTGTGCAGGGTGATCGCCCCCTGGCCCTCCTGCGCTTCCCAGTCGCCGGGGTAGCGCTGGCGCTCGTTCTCGCTCATTTCGCCCCAGCGACGCGTGCGGGTCGTCGGCCACTTGCCGTCGTCCTTGGGCGTGCGAAACGCGTGGAAGAGCAGGTGGTGGGAATCGTCCATGGGCACGACCCAGCCGATGCGCGAGGCGCGCCCGGCTTTGAGTTGCACGTCAGGGACGCTCCTTACGTTGGGCATGATGCAAGGCGAGACGCGGTCGAGCTCGCGGCCATCGTCCAGGGTGCGGTGCGCGCTGTAGTGCATTCCCAGGGGGTTCATCGCATAGCTCACGTCAGGCATGATGGCCATCTCGGGCACGAAGTGCACCTCGGTGAAGCTCGCGTGCAGGATCGGCACGTGAAAGGGGTCCATCGTGTTCTCGTAGTCCTGCAGCCAGCTCCACGGCACGACCGATACGGTGTCGTCGCCGCCCACGCCGATGCCGGAGGGACCGATGGCGACGATTTTCTCGTCCGCGGCGATGTTTTCCAGGATGTCCCATTTCGGCAGCAGCGGCTTCCTGTCCGGCGGGCCCATGTAGGCAAAGGCCAGGCCGTAGCGCTCTTCGACCGGGTACCAGGGCTGGCGCACGCGGTCCTTGAAATTGCTGCCGGCCGGCTCACAGGGGGTGTCGATGCAGCGGCCTTCGACGTCGAACTGCCAACCGTGATAGCAGCAGCGGATGCCCTGCGCATCGACCTTGCCGTAGTAAAGCGAGGTGCCGCGGTGGATGCAGCGCGGCGCCATGAGGCCAGGCCGCCCGCTGCCATCGCGGAACATGATGAGGTCTTCACCCAGGAGGCGCACCTTTTGCGGCGTGGTCGACAGATTGGCCGATTGCGCGAAGGGCTGCCAGTAGCGGCGCATCCATTCGCCGCAGGGCGTGCCGCGGCCCACGCGTACCAGTTCGTCATCCGGCAGATGCTCGGGGCGGCCGTAGGCCGAGCCGTCGGGCAGCGGGTTCTTGCGCTGGGTGAAGCGGTCTTCGTGGTTCATGATGTCATTGCCTCACGCTTCAATTCGCCGTGATGCCGGCGTCGCGGATGACGCGGCTCCAGCGCTCGATTTCGCTGGCGATGCGCGCGTTGAAGGCTTCCGGCGAGGAACCCAGCGGGCTCATGCCCAGCTGCCGCATGCGCTCGTTGACATCCGGCGAGGCGATGGCGCGCGAAAAGTCGGCACTGATCTTCGCCCGCAGATCAGGCGCGATACCCCCGGGCGCGATGATGCCCAGGATGCCGACGACGTTGAAGCCGGGCAGGGACTCCGCGATGGTCGGCGTGTCGGGAAAGTTGGGGCTGCGCGTCGCGCCGGTGGTGGCGACGATGCGCAACTGCTTTGAGGCGACGATCTGGCGCATCTCCTCGCCAATCGAGGAGAACCACAGCGGCACGCGCCCGCCGATGACGTCGATCTGCGCCGCGCCGGTGCCCTTGTAGGCCACGTGCATCATCTTGATGCCGGCCATCGAGTTGAGGAGCTCGCCGGAGAGGTGCGAGGCTCCAGCGGTCGGCGTCGCGGTGAAGTCGAGCTTGCCGGGATTTCGCTTGGCGAAGGCGATGATGTCCGGAATGGTTCTGGGTTCGAAGGAGGGGTGGGCGTACAGGCCGAAAGGCGTGTTGCCGATTTCGGTAATCCCGGTCAGGTCCTTGAGGGTGTCGTAAGGGAGCTTGGAGCCTTGCAGGATGTAGGTGCTCATGAGGGCGCCAAAGGCCACGCCCATGGTGTAGCCGTCCGGCGGCGACTTGGCGACGAAGTCGGTGCCGACAATGATGCCCCCGCCGGGCTTGAAGTCGACCACCACCGGCTGCTTCCAGTACTCGGCCAGGCGTTGCGCGACCAGGCGCACGATCGCATCGTTGGGTCCGCCGGGGCCGGTCGGGAAAAAGATCCGCACCGGGCGGTTGGGCCAG
>JBJXGS010000028.1:0-5674 GCA_046160545.1 Burkholderiales bacterium | reverse complement strand
TCGCCGCCATGATGCGTGTGGCTTTCGAAACGCGAGCCTGCGGCGTCAGGAACCTCGCCCCCAGGTGCCCCACCTTCACATAGATCAGCGCGCCCTCAGCGCCGGTGAAGGGCGTGTGCTTGCTCATGCGCGGGTTGCGCAACCAGCTGCCTTGCTCGTAGCGGCCATGTTCATCCTGAAACACGCCTTCGAGCACCAGAATTTCTTCGCCGCCCATGTGGGTGTGGGTATTGAAGCGTGTATCGGGCGCCCAGCGCACCAGGGCCGTGCTGACACCCTCGTGCTCATGCAAGGGCATGACGGTCAGGCCGGGCACCATGCCCTGGCGCCATGGTTCGGTGCGGGTATTGATGCGCACCGGTTCAAGGTCAAGCGCCGCGAATTGCCACAGCTTGACGAACAGTACGCAACCCTCGCGTGAAAACGGCGCATGCGCGGTCCCCGGCGGATTGCGCATGTAGGTGCCTGCGGGATAGTCGCCGTATTGGTCGGAGAACACGCCTTCGAGCACCAGGAATTCCTCGCCGCCATGATGCGTGTGGCTTTCGAAACGCGAGCCTGCGGCGTAGCGCACAAGACTGGTGGCGCGTGCGACCTCGCCGCCGACACGGTCGAGCATGTGGCGCTGCACGCCCTGCATCGGCGAGTCTTGCCAGCTTCGCTCTTGCGGTGGCGCGAGCGCCACGCGCAAATCGAAATCGTCATTGACGAGTTTTCTTGTCATATGCATATCGCCTGGTGGTGTTGCTGCGTATCATTTTGCGTGACAAATAGCGCGGCAGGTCGCGCGCGTTCATGCCGACCGCCGCGCCGCACATCGGCAGGCCGCGGCCGCAATCGAACAACAAGTCCAATCTTGCCAATGCGTACCAGGGTCGAAGGGCAGGCACGATCCGGCACCACGACAGGGGAACCGCTTTCCAGAATGATCACCTGCATGGATTTTCCTGCTCAAGACTGCTTGCGTGGAGCCGAGGCCACTTATCCGCCATGGGCACTGACAATGTCAGTCTTGGAAAAATCGTTGCCCTTGAAGAGCAGCGCCTCGCCGCTGGCCTTGGCAAGTGCATAGGAAAAGCAATCGCCGAAGTTGAGGCCCGCCGGATGGCGACCACGGCCGAAATCCGAGTACGCCTGCCGCGCAAGATGTGCTTGCTCTTGGGTGACTGGCTCGATCACAAAACCGGCACGGCGCAAGAAGGCATCGAGCTGGCGGCTGCCCCGATCTTTGGTCTGCGCTTCAACAACTACGGCGACTTCGACGAAGGTCGCTGCTGAGATTTTGCAGACATCCGCTTCGCTGATCGCCTTGGCGAACACAGCCGCATCGGGCTCGGCAAACAGAATGGCCAGAATGGCGGAGCTATCGACGATCACTTCGGCAAACCTAGCTCGTCATATAGCAATCCGGCATGGTCGATCGGTCTGGCAGTCAGGTTTTCGGCACATCGCACACCGATCGCGAGCAGTTCCGAACTACTCGCCCGCTGAAGGCGTGCGATGCGCTCCAAACGCTCCCGGATGGCGAGGGTCACGGCCTTGGTCATGGATTCGCCCGTGGCCTTGGCAAGCGCGGCGGCGAGTTCGTGTGTTTCAGGGTCTTTGATGTTCAAGGACATGAAAGTAGTTAGTGTAAGAATTTCTACCTTTCTACCATAGCAGTTCCAATGCAATGTTTCAAGGTTTTTTTGAGGATGCCAGTTCCGCGCTGCCGGCGGCACAAAACGCAAGGAAGCCCTGCACTCCCGGCGCAAGCCGCCGGTCGCGGTGCGTCACGATCGAGAGATCGCGAGACGGCGCCTTGATCGCGCATTTGAGCTCAACCAGGGTTCTGGCCGCCAAGGCGTCGGCCACCGTATGGCGCGACAGGCAGCTGATGCCGGCGCCAGACATCACCGCGAGACGCACCGCTTCTGAAGAGCCCAGTTCCATTGTCGGGCGCGGCCAGCCGATTTCCTTGAGCAGTAGCTGATCGACCGTTTCGCGCGTGCCGGAACCAGGCTCGCGCACGATCCAGTCGGCCGCCGCCAGCGCCGCCACGCTGGCGCGCCGCCCGGCAAGCGGATGGCGCGGGCTGGCGCAGATCACCATCTGGTCGCGCATCCAGGTCTGCAGGTGCAGGTCTTCGTGCTGCACGCTGCCTTCCACGAACCCTGCATCGACGTCAAAGTGCAGCACCGCCTCGGTCACGTCGCGCGTGTTGCCAATGCGCAGTTGCACATAGGCCGCGGAATGCTCGGCGCGCCAGCGCGCGATGATCGGCGGCAGCAGGTGGTTGCCGATGGTCAGGCTGGCGGCCAAGCGCAGCGGCGCCGCCAATTCGTCGGCGAATGCGCTTTCGATCTCGTCGGCGTGATCCAGGAGTGCGATGGCGCGCGGCAACAGGCGTGCGCCGTTGGCGTTCAACACCAGCCGCTTGCCGGCACGGTCGAACAGCGGCTGCCCGAGGCGCAGCTCAAGTTCGGCCAGCGCCATGCTGGCGGCCGACTGTGAGCGCGCCAGACGGTCGGCGGCGGCGCGCACGCCGCCATCGCGCGCGATGGCGACAAAAACCTCGAGTTGCTGCAGGGAGGGTCGCAACGTCGTCTCTCGTGTTGATCGAATTTATTGATTATATCGATCAGATTTATCCGCTTTTCCAAAATGTCACGTCTGTCTATGCTCAGAACTTCCGGGCATTAGCCTGTCTTCGCGAGTACCCAGGCCTTGAACCACGCTGATCCGGTAGGCATCACTCAGGCGCTCGACGCCGGCAACGCCGTCAAGACCACCACCTGTTACATGTGCGCCTGCCGCTGCGGCATCAAGGTGCACGTGCGCGACGGCGAGGTCCGCTACATCGAGGGCAATCCCGATCATCCGCTCAACAAGGGCGTGATCTGCGCCAAGGGTTCGGCCGGGATCATGAAGCAGGTCTCGCCGGCGCGCCTGACGCGCCCGCTCATGCGCAAGCCTGGCACCGAGCGCGGCGCGGGCGAGTTCGAGGCGATCAGCTGGGACAAGGCATTCGAAATCCTCACCGAACGCCTGGCGAGGATCCGCAATACCGACCCGAAGAAATTCGCGCTCTTCACCGGCCGCGACCAGATGCAGGCGCTGACGGGTCTGTTCGCGCGCCAGTTCGGCACGCCCAACTACGCGGCGCACGGCGGCTTCTGCTCGGTCAACATGGCCGCCGGCATGATTTATTCGATCGGCGGCAGCTTCTGGGAATTCGGCGGGCCGGACCTGGACCGGGCCAAGCTGTTCGTGATGATCGGCACTGCCGAAGACCACCACTCCAACCCGCTGAAGATCGCGATCTCCAAGTTCAAGCGCGGCGGCGGGCGCTTCATATCGATCAACCCGGTGCGCACCGGCTATTCGGCCATCGCCGACGAGTGGATTCCGATCCGCCCGGGCACCGATGGCGCGCTCTTCATGGCGCTCATGCACGTGCTGATCGAAAGCGACCTGATCGACCATGCGTTTCTCAAGCGCTTCACCAACGCGCCGCAATTGGTGGTCGAGGACGAGGGCGAGCGTCAGGGACTCTTCGCCTTCGACCCCGCGGCCGGGCCGCCGGGCGACGGGCGCAATCCGCACAACAAGCTCGTCTGGGACAAGGCCGGCGGCCGCGTGCTGGCGGCGTATCCGGCCGGCATCGCCGATGGCTGCGATCCTGCGCTCGAGGGCCGCTACACGCTCGAGGACGGCACGCGGGTCGTGCCGTCGTTCCAGCTGCTGCGCGAGCGGGTGGCGCCCTGCACCCCGGAGTGGGCAGAGGAGATCACCGGCATCCCCGCCGCGCGCATCGCCGCGCTGGCGCGCGAGATCGGCGAGATGGCGCTCAAGCAGGCCTTCGAGTTGCCGATTCCCTGGACCGACGCCTGGGGCAAGGAACACCCGACCACCGTCGGCCGGCCGGTGGCCTTTCATGCCATGCGCGGCCTGGCTGCGCACTCCAACGGCTTTCAGACCGTGCGCTCGCTGGCGGTGATGATGAGCCTTTTGGGCACCATCGATGCGCCCGGCGGGTTTCGTCACAAGGCGCCCTATCCGCGCCACATCGTGCCGAACTACCGCGCGTTCAACGCGCCGGAGATGATCCAGCCGAACACGCCCCTGAACGCCGCGCCGCTGGGATTTCCGGCCAGCCCCGAGGAACTGGCGATCAACCCCGACGGCTCGCCGATCCGCATCGACCACGCCTACTCGTGGGAGCACCCGCTGTCGGCGCACGGCATGATGCACAACGTCGTCACCAATGCGGTCAAGGGCGACCCGTACCGGCTCGACACGCTCATGATCTTCATGGCCAACATGGCGTGGAACTCGACCATGAACACCATGGCGGTGCGCGAAATGCTCAACCGCAAGGACGAGAAGGGCGAGTACGCGATCCCGTTCCTGGTGGTGTGCGACGCGTTCCAGAGCGAGATGGTGGCCTTCGCCGACCTGGTGCTGCCCGACACCACCTACCTCGAGCGCCATGACGTCATGAGCATGCTCGATAGGCCGATCTCGGAATTCGACGGCCCGGTCGATTCCGTCCGCGTGCCGGTGGTGGCGCCCAAGGGCGAATGCAAGCCGTTCCAGGAAGTGCTGGTCGAACTGGCCTCGCGCTTGAAGTTCCCAGCCTTCACCACCGCGGAGGGTGGGCGCAAGTTCCGCGACTATCCCGACTTCGTCGTCAATTTCGAGGCGCAGCCGGGCATCGGCTTCCTGATGGGCTGGCGCGGCAAGGACGGCAGCGAGCATCTGCGTGGCGCGCCCAACCCGAAGCAGTGGGAGATGTACGAAAAGAACAATTGCGTCTTCCAGTACCACATGCCCGAGAACATGCATTTCATGCGCAACTGGAACCGCGCGTATCTTGACTTCGCCAAGGAGAAGGGCTGGCGCCAGAGGAACGACCCGGTGCAGCTGGCGCTCTATTCCGACACCCTGCAGAGCTTTCGCCTGGCGGCGCAGGGCAAGTCGAGCGGCCGCCAGCCGCCGGCGCATCTGCGCGAGCGCATCGCCGCGTACTTCGACCCGCTGCCGTTCTGGTACGCGCCGCTCGAATACGCCGCCACCGACACCGCGGCCTACCCGCTCAATGCGATCACGCAGCGGCCGATGGCCATGTATCACGCCTGGGATTCGCAGAATGCCTGGCTGCGGCAGATCCACAGCCACAACACCCTGCAGGTGAACCCGGTGACAGCGAAGGCGGCCGGCATCGCTGACAACGCCTGGTGCTGGGTCGAGAGCCAGTGGGGTCGCGTGCGCTGCATCGCGCGCCACTCCGAGGCGGTCGAGCCGGGCACTGTGTGGACCTGGAACGCGATCGGCAAGGCGAGCGGCGCCTGGCAGTTGGAGCCGGGGGCCGACGAATCGCGCAAGGGTTTTCTCTTGAATCACCTGATCAGCGAAGAACTGCCGTTGGCGGGCGACAAGACTCGGCGCATCAGCAACTCCGACCCGATCACCGGCCAGGCTGGCTGGTACGACGTGCGGGTGCGCATTCGCCCCGCGGCGCCGGATGAGGCCGAGGAGTCGTATCCGCAGATCGCCGCCATGCCCGATGTCCCCGGGGTCGTCGGGCGCGGCGCGAAGGTACTGGCCTATTTCGCGGGGAAACGGAAATGACACAAGCAACCGAAACGCTCGCCAAACAACTGGCGCTGGTGATCGACCTCAATGTCTGCGT
>JBJXGS010000027.1:0-5957 GCA_046160545.1 Burkholderiales bacterium | reverse complement strand
CTCGCCGCCGGCAACCTGACCGCGAACCAGGGCGTGGTCATGGCCGACAACCCGCTTTCGGCCGTGCGCGACGCGACCAACCCGACCGCGGGCAGCCTGGCGCGACTGATCAACCCGCGCATCGCCGCGGGCCATGATCCGGCACTCCTGCACGCGGGCGACACGCAGCCGGTGCGCCTGGTCGCGGCCGCCGGCGACCTGACCGGCATTTTCAACCTGCCCAAGGCGGCCAGTGTCGTGGCCGGACGCGATGTGCGCACCCTCACGCTCTATGGCCAGAACCTGGCGGAGAGCGACACCACGCGCATCCGGGCCGGCCGCGATTTCGACGCCCGCTTGGGCGGCATCGTCGAGATCGCCGGTCCCGGCCAGGCGGTCGTTCAGGCGGGTCGCAATGTCGACCTGGGCGTGTCTGCGGGCATCGTCACGCGTGGCAACCTCATCAACCCGGGACTTCCCGAGGCCGGCGCGAGCATCGTTGTCGTGGCCGGCAGCGCCGGTGGGCCCGACTATGCCGCCGCGCGCACGCGCTACCTGCCCGAGTACGGCGAGCTCGCGGCGCTGACCCTGCGCATGGGCGAGTCCGAGACCGCGCGCTACCTTCCGGAGATCACGCAGTTCGTGCGTGAGCGCGGGGGAGCCGATGCCCGGCTGGATGGTCAGGCGGCACTGAAGCGCTTTTTTGCTCTTGACGCGCCGACGCAGCAATCCTTCATTGCAGGCCTGGGGAGCCGGGACGCCTTCATTCCCACTCTTGGCGCGTTTGCCGGACTGCTGGCGGAGCATCGTGCCAATCCCGTCGCGACCGAAGCGGCGGCGCAAGCGGCGTTCGTCGCGTTGCCGGCTGGACGCCAAGAACCCCTTCTGAATCGTATCCTCGGCGCGGAGCTCACCGCCTCCGGAGCGGCGGCCTCACGCGCCGCGGCCACCGGGCGCGATGCCGCCTATGCGCGCGGTGCTGCGGCGATCGCGACCTTCTTCCCCGGCTCGTCCTATGCCGGCGACCTGCTGCTCTACTCGAGCCAGATCAAGACCGAGCGCGGCGGCGACATCCACCTCTTCGTTCCCGGCGGACTTGCCAACGCCGGGCTGCCGGTGCCGTCCACCGGCAAGGGGCCGGGCGAACTCGGCATCGTCACCGTCAGCGGCGGCGACGTGAATGCGCTGGTGAAAAACGACTTCCTGGTCAACCAGTCGCGCGTCTTCACCTTGGGCGGCGGCAGCATCCTCATCTGGTCGGCCGAGGGCGACATCGACGCGGGGCGCGGGGCCAAGACCGCTTCCTCGGCGCCGCCGCCGCGCATTTTCATCGACAGCTCGGGCAACGTGCAGACCGACATCTCGGGCGCGGTTTCCGGCAGCGGCATCGGCACGCTTTCGACCAAGCCGGGCACCCCGCCGGGTGACGTGACGCTGGCCGCGCCCCGTGGCGAGATCAACGCGGGCGACGCCGGCATCCGTTCTTCGGGCAATTTCGACGCTGCGGCCCCCCGCTTCGTCGGCGCCGACAACGTGCAGGTCAAGGGCGACTCGGCCGGCGTTCCTGCCCCGGCCGCGGTGTCGACCCCGTCGACGGCCTCGCTCGGCTCGGCGGCAAGCGATGCCTCGCGGTCGGCGGCCGAGTCGGCCGCGGCGGGCGCGCAGGCACGCCAGGCCGAGGTGCGGCAGGCCGTGACGAGCAATACCTTCGTCGGGTTCGGACCATGACACCGTTTCGTCACGCTACTGAAACGCGCGCCGCCCACAATGCGGCGGTTTCACCGGTCGTCACCGCGATGCTGCGCCTTGTCTCATTCCTTCTGATCGCGCTGGCACTCCTTCCGGCCTCCGCCCATGCCTGGTGGAACAAGGACTGGACCGGGCGCAAGCAGATCACGCTCAACACCTCCGAGTCGGGGCTGGTCACCAAGCAGGCCCTGACCCAGATCGTCGTGCCGGTGCGCCTGAATACCGGCAATTTCTCCTTCGCCGATGCCAAGGAGGACGGCAGCGACATCCGCTTCGTCGGAGGGGACGACAAGACCCCGCTCAAGTACCACATCGAGCAGTTCGACGGCGTCTCCGAGATCGCGGTGATCTGGGTGCAGGTGCCAAGCCTGGCGCCGGGGTCCAAGGACCAGCACATCTGGATGTACTACGGCAACGAGAAAGCCACGCCCGGCGAGGATGCCAAGGGTAGTTTCGACGCCTCCACGCTCGCGGTCATGCACTTCAACGAGAAGGCCGCGCCTCCCAAGGACCTGACCGCCAACGCGCATGCGGTCGGACAGGCCAGCGCGCAGTTCGGCGTCGCCGGCCTCCTGGGAGGCGGCGCGAACTTCAACGGCAACGCGGTGGTGAGCCTCGCCGCCGCGCCGACCTTGAAGCTTGCCGCGACCGGTGGCTTCACCTTCGCCGCCTGGATCAAGCCGGCGGATATCACCGCGGGGGTTCTTCTCAACTGGCAGGATGGCAATCGCGCCATCGTCTTGGCGCTTGCCGACGGCAAGCTCGTCGCGCGCGCGCCGGGCGCCGAGACGCCGCGCGGCGGCGAAGTGCGTGCCGGGGCCTGGCAGCATGTCGCGGTCACGCTCGCCGACCGTCTGGTGGTCTACCTCAACGGCGTCGAGGTCGCGCAGGTGGCGGCACGCACCCCCGACCTCGCCGGGACGGTGGCCATCGGCGGCGCCGCGCCGGGCGCTGGCGGCGCGGCAGCGGGCGGGTTCAAGGGCGACATCGACGAGGTGATGCTGGCCGGCGCCGCGCGCGGCGCCGACTGGGTGCGCATCGCCGCCTCGCATGGCAGCGCGGACGCGAAATTCATGCAGTTCGCGCAGGGCGAGGGCGGCGAAGGCGGCAGCGCCTCCTACATCGGCATCCTGCTCGACGCGGTGACCATCGACGGCTGGGTCGTCATCGCCATCCTCGGGGTCATGCTGGTGGTCAGTTTCTGGGTCATGTTCGTCAAGACCGTCGCGGTGGTGAAGATCGACCGCTCCAACGGCGACTTCCTCGATGCCTTCCGGTCCCTTTCGACCGACCTGACCCCGCTGGCCAAGGACGGCGCGGTCGAGGCGCGCACGGCGGCCGATTCGACCCTGTTCCGCCTGTATCGCATCGGCGTGTCCGAACTGGCCAAGCGCGTCGGCAGCGGGGAGTCCGCCAAGCGTGCACTCTCGCCGGCTGCCATCAGCGCGATCCGCGCGACCATCGACGCCGGCTTCGTGCGCGAGATGGCGAAACTCAACAGCCGCATGGTGCTGCTCACGATCTCGATCTCGGGCGGCCCCTTCCTCGGGCTTCTGGGCACCGTGGTCGGCGTCATGATCACCTTCGCGGCGATCGCCGCGGCCGGTGACGTCAATGTGAATGCGATCGCGCCCGGCATCGCCGCGGCCCTGGTGGCGACCGTCGCCGGGCTGGCGGTCGCGATTCCCGCTCTCTTTGGCTACAACTACATCGGCAGCCGCATCAAGAACATCAGCGCCGACATGCAGGTCTTCGTCGACGAGTTCGAGACTCGCCTGGCCGAGTCCTATTCCGCCTAGAAAAGAACCGGGGACGACGCCATGCAGGTGCAAGCCGAGAACGAACCGTACGACGAAATCAACATTGTGCCGATGCTCGACCTGTCCTATGTGCTCCTGGTCATCTTCATCATCATGACCACCGCCTCGGTGCAGGGCATCAAGGTCAACCTGCCCAAGGCCTCGGCCGCGCCCAGCCTGGCCAAGCCGACCACCAAGGCGATCACCATCGCTGAGGGCGGACAGATCTACCTCGACACCTATCCAGTCAGCCTCATCGAACTCGAGGAACGACTGCGCCAGATGAAGGCCGTCAATCCCGACTTCCCGGTCATCATCAAGGGCGACGCGAAGATCCAGTACGAGAAGGTGGTCGAGGTGCTCGACCTCATGGGCCGGCTCGACATCACCCAACTGGGGCTGGTGACCCAGCGCCTGGTCAAGTAGGGGCACATGGCGCGGCGTGCGCGTTCCGCATGGTGGGGGCGGCTCCTGGGCGTCGCCTTCGCGGCGGGCTTTCTGGCGCTGATCTATTTCGTCGGGCAGAGCTTCATGGGCAAGAGCGAGAAGCCCAAGAAGTACGTGCCGCAGATCTCGCTCATCAAGCCGCCGGCGCCGCCGCCCCCGCCCAAGGAGGACAAGCCGCCGCCGCCGCAGCCAAAGCGTGAGGAGGTCAAGGTCGAGCAGCCGCGCGAGGCGCCGACGCCGCAGGCCGGCCAGCCGGCGGGCAAGGACTTGGGTGTCGATGCCGACGGCGCGGGCGCCGGCGATGGTTTTGGCCTGGTGGGCAAGCGCGGCGGCACCGACCTGCTCGCATCCGGCAGCGGCGGCGCAGGCGCGCCGGCGACCACGGCGGTGAATCGTGCGCAGTTCGCGTTCTTCACCAACTCGGCGCAACAGGTGCTGCACGACGAAATCAAGCGCCGCCTGGGCGAGAAGACGCGCAACCGCGACTTTCGCGCCAATTACAGCATCTGGCTGGACCCCGACGGTTCGATCCGGCGCTTCGAGCTCACGCCCACCGGCAACCCCGAGGTCGACGGCGACCTCAAGAACGCGCTTGCCGAGGTGCGCAGCCTCAAGCTCGCGCCGCCGGCCGACATGCCGCAACCCCTGCGTTTCCTGTTCACCTCGCGCGCCTCCGGCTAGTGCGCCTCCCTCGACCGCATCCCTCATGACCAAGAAAGAGCAAGGCCTCGTCGTCGCGCCGCTGCTGGCACTGGCACTCGCACTCGGCGCGCCATACGTCGCCGCCAGCGAGCGCGAGGATCTGGAGCAGTTGCGCAATACGACGCTGGCGCTGATCCAGGCCCTGGTTGATCAAGGGCTCCTGGGACGCGACAAGGCCGCCGAACTGATCCGCAACGCGCAGGCGCGCGCGCGTGCACCGACCGAGCCGCAGACCACGCGCGTGGGGCCGGACGGCAAGCCGGTCGTGCGTGTTCCCTACGTGACCGAGACGGTGAAGACGCAGATCCGCGAGGAGGTCAAGCAGGAAGTGCTCGCGCAGGCCAAGCGTGAGCGCTGGGGCGATGTCGGTGCGCTGCCCGATTGGCTGGAGCGCTTTCGCTTTGAAGGCGATCTGCGCCTGCGGATGCAGAACGAGATGTTTGACCGCACCAACACGTCGGCGGCCTTCTACCAGGCGCAGGGCGCGGCCGGCAATCCGGCCTACGCGCCGGACCTGATCAACACCACCGAAGACCGCGGTCGCTTCACGCTGCGCGCGCGCTTCGGTTTCCTGGCGCAGGTCGGGCAGAACGTGCAGGCGGGCTTCCGCGTCTCGACCGGCAGCCTGACCAGCCCCGCGTCGACCTCGCAGACCCTGGGCGGGGGCAACAACAACTTCAACCGCTACACCATCGGGCTGGACCGCGCCTATGTGCGCTGGCGCCCCGAGACCTGGCTCGAACTCAACGGCGGGCGCATGCCCAATCCGTTCTTCTCGACCGATCTGGTGTGGGCCGAGGACCTGGCCTTCGACGGTGTCGCCGCGACAGTGCGCAAGCGCTTCTCCGACAACTTCCTGGCAGTTGCGACCGTCGGCATGTTCCCGCTGCAGGAGCTCGAGGCCTCGCGCCGCGACCGCTGGCTGACCGGTGTGCAGGCCGGCGCCGAATGGACGCTCAACGAGGAGACGCGGCTCAAGTTCGGTATCGCGCAGTACATGTTCCGCTCCATCGAGGGCGTGCCCCAGGCCGCCGGCTCGCTTGGCACCACCCTCTACGGCATCAGCGAATATCGGCGCAACGTGCGCCAGAAGGGCAATACGCTCGTCAACATCGCCGACCCGCTGGCGGCGGCGCCCAACAACGTGCTGTGGGGGCTGGCCTCACGCTTCCAGCCGCTCAACCTCACGGCCACGGCCGAGTTCGCGCAGTTCGATCCGGTCTTCGTCACCGTGACCGCCGACTACGTCAAGAACCTGGGCTTCGACCGGGCCGAGATCCG
>JBJXGS010000026.1:0-14072 GCA_046160545.1 Burkholderiales bacterium | reverse complement strand
GGTCGGGTCGCGCTCGACGACCACGACCGCGGCCGCGGGATCCGCATGGCGAAGAAACAGGGCCGTCGCGCTGCCGATCGCGCCGCCGCCGATGATGACGATGCGTCGCGGCATGTTGGTGTGTCAGTCAGTCGGGGTTGGCGGCGTCGCTATCCGGGAGAAACGATCATACCCCGCGGCACCGCTGCGGCAGTTCCCGACGCGGAAGTACTCGTGTGCGCGGCACATGTCCCCAATCGGCCCGACTACGGCCTTGGCCTAAGACCTTTGGACGATTGTGCGCCGGCCTGCGGCCGGCCATCATGCCGTACATACCCCGCCGCAACGGACGACCGCCATGCAAGCCCTGCCTCAGAGACCCGCTCGCTTCGCCCATCAACCGCCGTTTGGCATGCGCGAGGTTTTCGATCGCGCGCGCGCGTCGATCTTCGATTCGATCGAAGACCTGGGCGGCCCGCCCAGCGACCAGGAACTCCAGGACAGCGACGCACGCGTGCGTCGGGTCAACGCCTGGGCCGGCGAGGCCATGGCCACCCTGCTTGACGAATTTGCGCCGGGCTTCGACCTCTTCGCCGACTTGCCGGCCAGCGACCGCGAATCCTGGCGACGCCGCGCCCCCGGCCTGGTCGGCCTGGGCGTCAACACCTACCGGCAACTGATGCGCTTCTCGGAGGAGCGCTGCGACGGGCGTTATGCGCTGGCCGCGGGGCTCTTCCAGCTGCTCACTGGATATCTGGACTGGCTGGGCGACGAAACACCCTTCAGCGGGGAACTGATCGCGCAGCTTCCGCCGGGCACGATTCACAGCCTGTCGCAGCAGCCACGCTTTCGCGTCCAGTACCTAGCCGATCTGCGCCGGCATGCGGGCCCCGAGGTTGGCGCGTTCAGCGCGCTTCTGGGCGCGCTCTACGGCCTGATCGAGCGCCTGCCCGGCGAGAGCATCGGCCTGCGCTACCTGGTCGCGCAGGCGGTGACCATGCAGACTGACGCCATGCACCCCATCGATCCCAGGTTCGATGGCGCCTCGGTCGCACAGGCCCGCGCGAGCCTGCCGACCCTGGTCATCGGCGAACTGGCTCGCCAGACCGCGTGCGCCGTGACGCGGCGCACCGTCTGGGATGCCGCCACGACGCACAGCCCGGTGTTCGGCTTCCTGTCGGAGTTGCGCAGCCTGCCACGCGACCTTGATTCCGGTCGCCCCAATGCGCTCGGTGGAACCGGCAGCCCCTCCAGCGGCGCCTCGACGACCCTCGAAGCATGGCTGGCTGCCGACCACCTCGGGGTACGCACCAGCGAAGTCGTCGATGCGTTGCGGCGCATCGACCAGCTGCTGGGCGCCCTGCCGCAAGGCCAGGCGCGCCGGGAAGCAACCCTGTCGTGGCTGCGCATCCTGATGTGGGACCGCCTTGCCTGAGAGCGGAGTACCGCTGCGCGCAGACGCGCAGCGGCAGCCCCGCCCGGGCTCAGCCGGCTTTCGGCATCGCTTCAATCGAATTGAATGTCCTCTACCAGCACGTAGACCACGCCGTCCTCCACCTTCGTGGCATAGGTCTTGAGCGGAATGCTCACCGGCGCGCTGCGCGCCTTGCCGGTGGCGATGTGGAAGCGCCCCTGGTGCAACGGGCACTCGATGTAGTCGTCGACGACCAGTCCGTCGGACAGCCGCGCGTCCTGGTGGGTGCAGCGGTCGGCGGTCGCATAGCACTTGCCGCCCAGCTTGTAGATCGCCACCTCGTGCTCGCCCTGCTCGCCCAAGGTGACGCCGGCGACGTCTTCGTCCTCGATGTCCGCAAAACGAACCGCCCGATGCCATGTACCGCGCTCCTGCATTCGCATTCTCCTTGCCTGATACCGGACGAGAGTCCTATCTCCCGCCGACGGCATGCCTTACGCGGATGAAGCGCTGGAACAGGTCCAGGTGCACCCGGAAATAGCCGCCTTCGTTGACCACGACCTTGTCGCGGACCTGCTCGTGGAACTTGCCCAACGCATGGAAGGGCACAAACGCGCACAAGTGATGCTCCGCGTGATAGGGCATGTTCCACCACAGCAATCTGACCAGAGGATTGGTCAGGGTCGTGCGGGTATTGACACGCGGATTCGACCCCTCTTCGCAGCCGGTGTGCTCTGCGACCCGGATCCAGCGCGCGTAGGACTCGCCGACGACCCTGGGCAGCAACCAGTAGAGCACCGGCCCCCACGACCCAACGGCGAGCGCCGCCCCGGCGATGCCGGCATAGATGGCGAGCATGATGCGGGCCTCGCGCACCAGCGCCGGGTGCTGGTCGGCCGGCGCATATTCGTGCTCCGCGGGGTCGATGCGGCCGAGGGCATGCTTAAACAGGTACGACAGGTTGCGTCGCCAGACCGTCAACCCCGACACATAGACGAGATATTGCCGCAACGTGATCGGCCTGGGCAGCACCATGGCCGAGTCGCGCCTGCGAATCTGCGTGTAGGTATGGTGGAACGCGTGGTGATACCTGAACCAGCGCGGCGGGAAGATGTAGATCAGAGCGCACAGCCACAACACGGCTTCGTTGAGCCAGACCGTCCGGAACGCCGTGCCGTGACTGGTTTCGTGCAGCGGAGCGAACAGGGTCGCAAGGGTGATGCCGTGCAAAAAGACCGCCGCAACGACCCACCATGTTCCCAGGGACAGGTGGATCAGCCAGGCCGTTCCGGCGATCAACGAAAAGTGGAAAGCGAGGAACCCGAGCCCCACGTAGTTGTTGCGCTTGGCAAGGCGCTTCAATTGCGCGCGAGGAATGATCTCCTCGCGCACTCTGACCAACTCGTCAAGTTCTTTCATGTCGGACTCCTCGTTCCTTCACGCACTATTGCCCGCTGATGAACCGGCGCAGCCGGGCGTCGTCCCTGACCATCTTCAGGTACTCGTCGGTGATGAAAGCGCGCGTGTCCGGAACCTCCTTGAGCGTTCCCGTCGACCGCAGGTAGTTGCCCAGACCGACGAACCACTGATCCATTTCGGATGTGCCCTTGCTGCGATCGAAGACGCGCAGCTGATCTTCCAGGGAGAAGTTCGGCTGGATATCGATCTCCTGCTGCAGATAGCGATCCTCAAGATCGACGCCACCCTGCTTGTACCAGCGCTTCATGAGTTCGAAGGCTTCTTTCTTGTTGTTCTTCTGCCATTCGAGACCGCGGAAAATGACGGCGAGAAAGGCGGCGACCTGCTTGGGATTCTCCTTGGCGTAGTCGGCGCGGGCGACGATGGCCGTCACGATGCGCACGCCGCCTTCCTTGCCGGTGCACAGGGTCTTCGCCCCGGTGCGCTTCTCCAGGGTGAACATGTTCGGCGCCCACAGCCCTGCGAGTGCGCCGTTGCCGCCGCTGAATGCCGCGATCACGTCCGCCTGGCCAAGATTGACGATCTGCACGTCGTTCGGCTTCAGGCCCCATTTGGCCAGGCAGGAAATCGCCGTGTACTCGCCCGTCGAGTTGGTGGTCAGGAGGATCTGCTTGCCCTTGAGCGACATGGGATTCTTGAGAATCGCATCGGCTTCGTTGGCGCGCGCCTGCAGGGCATTGATGCTGGACTGATCGTTGATGATGCCGATGGTGATCAGATTGACGCGTGCTGCACCCAGCACCGCGGGGGCGGAACCGGTTCCGCCGACGTCCCAGGACTTCGCCGGGACCGCCGCCACCTGCGGCGCGCCGGACGGGAAGGCACTGAACTTCGGATCGAGCCCAGCCTCTTTCCACCAGCCTTTTTCCATCGCGATAAAGAATGGCAAAGACCAGTACAGCGCCGGCTGGTAGCTCACACCGATGCCCTGCGCGACGGCGGGCGAGCCCATCATCGCGCACAGCATGGTCAAGACCGCAGTCGTTTTGGCCCAGAATCGTTTCATGGTCGTCTCCTCAGGTTGATTGCCGGCGCTTGGCCGCGTTGTCTGCCACGGCGTGGCCAGATGCCGCGCCTTCTCCACGTCTCAACAGTTTCCAGATTCGAGTCCTCAGGTGATTGAAGGACTCCATGTCCATCACGTCTTCGATCGGCAGTTCACCCCATTTCTCCTGGTTCCGAATCTCGGCGATATCGATGATTTCGCGGACGCGCCCGGGCCGGCGATCCATGGCCACGACCCGATCCGCCAGATAGACCGCCTCGTCGACCGAGTGCGTGATGAAGAGGACCGTGCGGGGATGAACGCGCGAGAGGCGGATCAACTCCTCCTGCATCTCGATGCGGGTCTGCGCATCCAGGGCGCCGAAGGGCTCATCCATGAGCAGGACCTCCGGCTCCAGGGCATACGAACGCGCCAGCGCGACGCGCTGCTGCATGCCGCCCGAGAGCTGATGCGGATACGCATCGCCATGTCCGTCCAGTCCCATGACGTTCAGGTAACGATCGATGATCGGCCGCCGCTCCGCCTCCGGTACGCCGGTGCACTTGAGCCCGAAGCCGATGTTCTGACGCACGGTTCTCCAAGGGAAGAGCGCGAATTGCTGGAAGACCACGGCGCGGTCCGGACCCGGACCGGTGACCTCGCGTCCGCCGACGAGTACGCGACCGGCAGTCGGAAAGTCCAGCCCGGCCGCCATGCGCAGAAGGGTCGTCTTGCCGCACCCGGACGGCCCGACGATGGCAACGAACTCCTTCTCGTCGATGGAGAGGTCGATGTCTTCCAGGGCCACCGCCGGCTGGCCGCCGACGTGAAACGTCCTGCCGACGCGTTCGAAGCGGATGGAACTCATGCCAGCTCAAACCTTCTGAAGTGCCGCTCGACGGCGCGCAAGGCCACGTCGATCAGCGCGCCGACCAAGCCGATCGCGACCATGCCCGCCATCACCTTTTCGGTGGCCAGATTGCTCTGGCCTTGCACCATGAGATAGCCGACCCCGGACGAGACGACGATCAGCTCCGCGCCGATGAGCGACTGCCAGCCGACGCCGGCGCCGATCCGCAAGCCCGCGATGATCGAAGGCCACGCGCTCGGCAAGAGGACCTCGGCGATGATGTGACGCGGCCTCGCCCCGAGGGTTTGCGCCGCCTCGATGAGCAATGACTGCGTGAGCTTGGCGCCGCGATAGGCGTTGAGCAGACAGGCCGGAAACGCGCCCGAGAAAATGATCAGGATCGGCCCGCCCAGGCCGGTGCCGAACCACAGGACGGCGAAGGGTAGCCAGGCGATCGGTGCGATGAAGCGGATGGCTTCGAAGATCGGACTCACAGCGCGATCGAGCACCCGGTACCATCCCATCAGGAGGCCGAGCGAAATGCCGACGACAGCCGCCAGCCCGAAACCCATCGCATAGCGCTTGAAACTTGACAGTACATGCTCCTGGATGGTGTAGCCGGCGAACGGCTCCTGCGTGAGTTGAGCGAAGGTTTGACCGACTGCCTTCGGCGAAGGCAGGAGCGCGCTTGAGACCACTCCGGTGTAGGGCAGGAGCCACCAGATGCAGAGGAACATCGCCGCGCCCGCCAGCGAATACGGCCACAGGCCAAGGCCGGGATGGCGTCCGCCCGCTGTCATTGGCGCGTTCACTGGCGCTGCCTCCAGGGCGTCGCCCGCGCCTCGGCCAGACCCAGCAGATAGGTCATGCCGGCGCCCAGGATCGCCACGCAGATCATCGCCGCCAGGATCATTCCCGGATAGATGTCGCGCGCAGCCGTCATCAGTACCCGACCGAGCCCGAAAAAGGCACCGACCAACTCGGCTGCGACCAGCGCCGTCCAGGAGGCCTGCAGGGCCAGGCGCAGGCCGGTGAAGATGAGCGGCAGCGCGCCGGGGATCACGACATCGACGAGCACATGCCACGGCTTGGCGCCGTGCACGCGGGCGGCGGCGATGAGCCCCGGATCGACCGAGCGCACCCCGGTGTAGGTGTTGATCAGCGCCGGCACGAATGCGCCGAACCAGATGACGAAAATCTTCGCGCCGTTGCCCAGCCCGAACCAGAGAATGGCCAGGGGAATCCAGGCGAGCGGCGGAATCGGGCGAATGACCAGAAAGGCGGGGTTGATGAAAGCTTCCGCCCGCCGGCTCATGCCCATGAGGATGCCGAGCGGCACGCCAGTCAGGGTCGCCACCGCGAACCCCGCGAGGACCAAGCGCGTGCTGAACCAGACCTGCTGCAAGAGTGTGCCGCCAGCGTAGCCCGGATCGATCAGTTGCTCGAATGATTCCCAGAGATCCTTGGGGCTCGGCAGACGGGCGGGGCCGACGAATCCGTAGGTGGTCGCAACCGCCCACAGCAGCACACAGGATGCCACCGACAGTACGCCCGGCAACCACACGCCGATCCGCGATTGAGGCTTCAACTCGCGCCCTCGACAGCGTTGCGCACAACTCCCCGGTGGTCGGACGCGCGCGGCTCGAACGCTGAGCGCATCGATTCAACGGTCATCGGCTCGGGCCATGTACGACGGAACGGGCAAGGTGAGGAGCAAAGCAAGCTGGGTGTGAATTCAGACGCAAAACCAGACAATATGAAAGCGCTTTCATTTTTAGGTTAGCGGTTCGCACGCTTTCAGTCAAGATGCAGTGCAGCAATCAGAAAAAGAGCGCTTTCACATGCAGGCTGCTATGCTCACGCAATGCGTCCTTCCGCCCGCTTGAGCGACGTGGCTCGTGCCGCAGGTGTCTCGCTCGCGACAGCGTCGCGCGCTCTCGCGTCGCCGGAGCTGGTCCAGGAGAAAACGCGCGACAAGATCCTCGCCGCCGCCAGTCGCTTGGCCTATGTCCCGCATGGCGCGGCGCGCGCGCTCGCCTCGCGGCGTTCGCGCACCATCGGCGCGGTGATCCCCACGCTGGACAACCCCATCTTCGCGTCTTCGATCCAGGTCCTGCAGCGGCGCATCGCCGAGGCTGGCTACACGCTGATCCTCGGCAGTCACGACTACGACCTCGACGCCGAGGTGAAGGTGGTGTCCGCGCTCGTCGAGCGCGGCGTGGACGGCCTCTTGCTCGTCGGACTCGACCACAGCCCCGAGTTGCACCGCCTGCTCGCCAAGGCGGCCATTCCCTACGAGCTGACCTGGGTGACCGGCGCCGGGCGAGCGCACTATTCGCTCGGCATTTCAAACCGCAAGGCCGCCGCGCGCGTGGCTCGGCACCTGCTCGACCTCGGGCATCGCGAGTTCGCCGTGATCTCCGGCCATACCGAAAGCAATGACCGGGCGCGCGAGCGCGTCGCGGGCGTGCGCGAAGCGCTGGAAGCAGCGGGGCTTGCGCTCCCCGCTCACCGCGTGCGCGAGGTTCCTTTCAGCATCCATGCGGCGCGCGCCGCGTTGAAGAGCCTCCTGGATGCGGGCGAACGATTCACGGCGCTGGTCTGCGGCAACGATCTCCTGGCGCTGGGAGCGATGCTGGAGACCAAGGCACTCGGCATCGACGTGCCACGTCGCCTCTCGGTGACCGGATTCGAGGGTTTCGACCTCGCCGCCGAGTTTTCGCCGTCACTGACGACGCTGCGCATCCCGGTCGCGGAAATTGGTCGGCTCGCCGCGGAGCGCATGCTGGCGCGACTGGCGGGCGAAACCGTGCCGCGCGCCCTGGAGCTGGAGGTCGAGCTGGTCGTGCGCGAGAGCTCCGCGCGGCCGGCCGCAACTTAGAAGCCCGCGCCGCGCCGATCACGCCGCGGTCGCTCTCGCCAGGCGCTAGCCGTCCCTACTTGCCGGCCAGAGTCATCGCCAACAGCATCTCGTTCATGCGCTTGACAAAGCCCGCCGGGTCCTCGAGCTGCCCGCCTTCGGCAAGCAATGCCTGGTCAAAGAGCAGCGCCGACCAGTCGTCGAACTTGGCTTCCTCGTACTTGAGGCGCGCGATCAGCGGGTGCTTCGGGTTGATCTCCAGGATCGGCTTGGCGTCCGGCGCCTTCTGACCCGCGGCCTTGAGCATGCGTGCCAGGTTGGCACTCATGTCGTTCTCGTCGGCAACCAGGCAGGCCGGCGAATCGGTGAGGCGGTGGGTGATGCGCACCTCCTTGACCTTCTCGCCCAGTGACTTGGTGATCTTCTCGATGAGTTCCTTGGACTCGCCCTCGACGGCCTCGCGTTCCTTTTTCTCGGCTTCGTCCTCGAGTTTGCCCAGATCGAGGCCGCCCTTGGCCACCGACACGAGTTGCTTGCCGTCGAACTCGGTCAGGTGCGAGATCATCCACTCGTCGACCCGGTCGGAGAGCAGCAGGACCTCGATGCCCTTCTTGCGGAAGACTTCCAGGTGCGGGCTGTTCTTGGCCGCCAGGAAGGTTTCGGCGGTGACGTAGTAGATCTTGTCCTGGCCTTCCTTCATGCGAGAGACGTAGTCGGCCAGCGCCACGCTTTCCTCGTCGGTGTCAGCGCGGGTGCTGGCAAAGCGCAGCAGCTTGGCGATGCGCTCCTTGTTGCCGAAGTCCTCGCCGACGCCTTCCTTCAGGACCCGGCCGAACTCCTTCCAGAAGCCCGCGTACTTGGCTTTCTCCTTTTCGTCCTCGTTGCCGGCCAGTTCCTCCAGCAGCGAGAGGACGCGCTTGGTCGAACCCTCGCGAATGGCCTTGACGTCGCGCGACTCCTGCAGGATCTCGCGGCTGACGTTGAGCGGCAGGTCGGCCGAGTCGATGACGCCCTTGACGAAGCGCAGGTACTGCGGCATCAGCTGCTCGGCGTCGTCCATGATGAAGACGCGCCGCACATAGAGCTTGATGCCGTGCTTGCGCTCGCGATCGTAGAGGTCGAAAGGCGCCTTGGCGGGCAGGTAGAGGAGCTGGATGTATTCCTGCCGCCCCTCGACGCGGTTGTGGGTGTAGGCCAGCGGTGCGGCGAAGTCGTGCGAGACATGCTTGTAGAACTCGTCGTACTGCTCGGGCGTGATGTCGGCCTTGGCGCGGGTCCACAAGGCGGTCGCCTGGTTGACGCGTTCTTCCTCGTCGTGCGTGACGTACTCGTTCTTGTCCTTGTCCCATTCCTCCTTTTTCATGAGGATGGGCAGCGAGATGTGGTCCGAGTACTTGGTGATGATCGACTTGAGCCGCCAGGTCGAGAGCAGGTCGTCCTCGCCATCGCGCAGTTCCAGGATCACGTCGGTGCCACGCCCGCCGCGCTCGGCGGCGTCGATCGTGAATTCGCCTTCGCCGGCGGACTCCCAGCGCACCGCGCCCTCCTCGCCGGCGCGCCTGGTCACGACCGTGATCTTCCTGGCGACGATGAAGCCGGAATAGAAGCCGACGCCGAACTGGCCGATGAGATTCGCGTCCTTGGCCTTGTCGCCGGAGAGCTGCGAGAAGAATTCCCGCGTGCCCGACTTGGCGATCGTGCCCAGATTGGAGATGACCTCGTCGCGGCTCATGCCGATGCCGTTGTCCGAAATCGTGAGTGTGCGCGCGGCCTTGTCGTAGCCGACATGGATCCTGAGTTCGCTGTCTTCGCCGTAGAGCGCGGCGTTGTCCAGGGCCTCGAAACGCAGCTTGTCGCAGGCATCCGAAGCGTTGGAGATAAGCTCGCGCAGGAAGATCTCCTTGTTCGAATACAAGGAATGGATCATCAGGTTGAGCAGTTGCTTGACCTCGGCCTGGAAGGCGAGGGTTTCGTGTTGGGCACCCATCTATGTTCTCCTTGGAAATCTTGGCCGGCGGGCCGGCTTTGGCGCAAGTAGCGCCCTCCCCTGTGGCCAGCGTCGGGATTATCGGGGCAGGTTGAGGAATTTCAAGGGGGGATACAAAGGCGCCACCGTGACTTTCGAGAAAATCCTCGGCAGGCCCGCGGCATTTTCGCCACGAGCCCGGTGTGCGATGAATTACAATGTAGCAAATTGAACGTCTATCGATCAATATGCAACAAATATCTCGTCACACCAGTCTGCAACGCGTCGGCAAGCTGATGCGCCAGTTTCCGGCGGTGGCCTTGCTCGGTCCGCGCCAGGTCGGCAAGACTACGCTGGCCCGCGGCATCGCGGACGACCTGAATGGCGTGGTCTTCGATCTTGAGAGGCCCTCTGACCGGCTCAGGCTGAACGATGCGGAGTTGGCGCTGGGCGCGCTTTCGGAGCGGCTGGTGGTGCTCGACGAGGTGCAGCGTGCGCCAGGCTTGTTCGAGACCCTGCGCCCCCTGATCGACGACAAGCGCAGGCCCGGCAGATTCCTGCTGCTGGGCTCGGCGTCGCCGGCGTTGCTGCGCCAGGCTTCCGAGTCACTGGCGGGGCGCATGGGGATCGTCGAACTCGCGCCCTTCAGCGTCGCGGAGCTCGACATCGACTTCGAAACCCTGCCCCGGTACCTGCTGCGCGGCGGGTTTCCGCAGAGCTGGCTTGCCGCGGACGACGATGCCTCGTTCGAGTGGCGCGACGCGTTCGTGCAGAGCCTTCTGGAACGCGACATGCCGCAATTGGGGTTTCGCTTTCCCGCGGCGACCCTGCAACGCTTCTGGACCATGCTGGCGCACTGGCACGGCCAGTTGTGGAACGCCTCGCGCCTCGCGCAGAGCATGGGCGTCTCGGCGCCCGCCATCAACCGCTACCTCGACGCCCTGGCAGGTGCGTACTTGTTGCGCCGGCTGGAACCCATGGAAGCCAATGTCATGAAGCGCCTGGTCAAGTCGCCCAAGGTGTATGTGCGCGACAGCGGCCTGTTGTTGTCCCTGCTCGACGTTCGCAGCATTCCCCAGCTTGCTGGCCATCCAGTGGCGGGCGCCCTATGGGAAGGCGTGGTGATCGAGCAGCTGATCGGTGCCAAACCCTCCACGGTCCACGCCAGCTTCTACCGCACCGCCCGCGGCGCCGAGGTTGATCTTGTCCTGCACAGCAGCCGTGTTCGTGTTGCCATCGAATGCAAGTTCTCCAGCAGTCCCAAGCCCGCACGCGGGTTTCATGAGGCGATGGCGGATTTGCAGGCTGACCGGGGCTTCGTGATCGCTCCTGTGCGCGAAGCGTTTGATCTCTCTGCGCAGGTCAAGGTGTTGCCGGTCAATGACCTGACGGCGGTTTGGCAGGCCCTGGGCGCCTGAACACTTTCGTACCCTCGTAACGTGACTCGTGCCGGCATCATGTGCAGGCGTCATGCATTCGTCCATGCGCAGGAACGGGCCCTGCGTCCCTGATACCGGCGGGGTTGCGACATCCGGATCGATGCCCGTCACGTAAATTGTGCTGGTTAGCCGGCTGCCGGCAGCGAGATCATCACCGGCTAAACGGCCACTTTGGCGTGATTCCGAATCCCAGTTTGCACCTGCAGGACAGGCCCATGCACCTATCGACCCGCTTTCTATTCCCGCTCCTTTTGGCCTTCCTGGGAGGCCCGGCCAACGCCACCGAGCCAGGCGTCCCGATATCGGGCAAGGTCCTGCTGGACGAGTTGCGCAAGGGCGGCTACATCGTCTACTTTCGCCACACCAAGACCCTGCCGCAGCACGAACACGAGGCCCGGATGCGGCGCGAAGGCAAATGGCGGGCGGAAGACTGCAGCACCCAGCGCAACCTGAGCGAGGAGGGCATCGCCGAGGCCAATGAACAGCGTGACTGGGTGGCCAAATTCGGCATCCCGTACGGCCGGGTCTACTCGAGCAGCGCCTGCCGCGCCCGCATCCACGCCGAACGGGTGGCGCGCGGCATCGAGCTTGTCGATGTGCTCACGCCGCTACGCAGTCCTGAAAAGGGCCTGCTCCTGCGCCGGATGCTCAACACGGCGCCCGCGCCGGGTACCAACACGTTCATGTTCGCCCATGGCGGCATCCTGTGGAACGCGACCGACTACGACAGCGTGGAAAGCGAGACTTTCGTCTTCCGCCCCGCGGCGCCCGACAAACCGCCGATCCTGGTGGCCAGCATCAAGATTGCCGATTGGGACCTCTTGGCACGCGGTGAAGCCTGCTGCGCACCGCGCGCCTATTGGCGCGGCACGGGCGCGCCGCCGGTGGATTGAAGCGGCACGGAGGCGTACCCGACGGTTATCGGAGGCTTCAGCGAGCGGGCACCACCTGCGGCATGCCCGGCATCACCGGCAGGGTTTTCGCGGCCAGTTTGGCGGCGTACTCCTCGTTCAGGGCACGGTCGGTCTTGTAGTGCGACACCCGCTCCCGCATGAATTTGGCGCGCAGTTCCCTGGCGTCACCGCCGGCCAGCGACTCGTTCCAGTACTTGTGCGCCAACTCGATATTTTTCTCGGTTTCCATTTCGAAGTGATCGCGCGCAGCCTGTCCGCCAAACACATACAGCTTGCCGCGATAGATGCGCCAGCTGTTCGGGCCCCCGCCGCCGCCGCCGGGAATTGCATAGTTGATGCCATTGGCGCAATAGCCGCCGAACTGCGGCATGTACTGCTCGGGTGACTTTTCGAAGCTGGCGCGATTGGCTTCGCTGGCGAAGCGCCAGGTCACGCCCCTGTATTCGAGCCTGATCGACGGGTCGCCCTTGACGGCTTCGTTTTGCGTGAAGTAGGCGACAGCGTCATGGCCCTCGAGCATCAGCTTGCCATCGCCCGCCTGGCTGATGGTGCGCCACGGACCGTTATTCGGTGACGACACCGTTGATTGAGCAAAGCCGGCGGTAGTGCACAACAATAGCCCGCCAAGCAGCGCAAGTCGAATCGTCCGGAAACTGGTCATGGTGCGGTTCCTAGGGGCGGATCGCGAAAGGGTGCAACGGCGAGCGCCGCCTGCATTTGCTTGGTACGCGCCGTCGGTTGGCACGGATGACCCTCGGGCCGCATCCGCCCGGGAAGACCAGCACTGCCCCTAGCCGGCCCGGAACTTCGCAGACAAAGCGCCTGCGCCCGCGCGCAGAAGCCCCAGGTCACTACCGACGGCGACGAATAGCGCACCGGCATCGAGCATGCGCTGCCCGTCGGCCTCACCCACCAGAATGCCCGGGGCCTTGCCGTGGGCGCGGATGCGCTTGATCGCATCGATGATCGTCGACTGGACCTCCGGATGCGGGATGTTGCCGCGGTGCCCCATGTCGGCCGCGAGGTCGTTGGGCCCGATGAAAACCCCGTCGACACCGTCCACCTTGCAGATTGCGTCGAGGTTCTTGAGCGCCTCGCGGGTCTCGGTCTGCACCAGAACGCAAATCTCGTCATTGGCGCGATTCAGGTAGTTCTTGATCCAGCCGTAGCCGGCCGCGCGCGAACTGCCTGCCACGCCGCGCACCCCGTCAGGCGGAAAGCGCGTCGCCGCGACGGCTGCTGCGGCCTCTTCGGCGTTCTGCACGTAAGGCAGCAACAAGGTCTGCGCGCCGATGTCCAGGTAGCGCTTGATGAGCACCATGTCGTTCCACGCCGGGCGCACCACAGCGTGCGTGGTTCCCTGGCCGTCGAACCCGCGCGAGGCCATGAGCTGGGTTGCGACCATATGCGGGTCGTTCGGGGAATGCTCGGTGTCGAGCAGCATCCAGTCGAAGCCGGCGTTGGCGCAGGCCTCCACCACCTGGTGGGCGTAGAGGCTCATCCACAGGCCGATCTGCGGCCGGCCGGCGGCGAGATGGCGCTTGAAATGATTGATGGGCAGTTCCATGGCGATCCTTTGCGGTTTAGGGGGCTGAAAGAGCGGGAAGCGGCGTCAAATGCGTTAAATGGGGTCTGACCCCATTTAGATGTAGCGTACGGCCAGGACGTCGAGCTCCTCGCGGCCGGCCGGGGTGGCAAGTGTCACGGAGTCGCCCTCGCGGGCCTTCATGAGCGCCCGCGCGACCGGGGAAATCCAGCTGATGCGCCCGGCCGAGGGTTCTGCTTCGTCGACCCCGACGATGGTGACGGTGTGCTCTTCTCCAGCGCGGTTGCAGTAGGTGACCGTCGCGCCAAAGAAGATGCGCTCGTTGCCGGCCTGGCGCGTCGGGTCGACAACCTCGGCCGCCTCGATGCGTCGCGACAAGAAGCGGATGCGGCTGTCGATCTGGCGCAATCGCCTTTTGCCGTAGATGTAGTCGCCGTTCTCGGAGCGGTCGCCGTTGGAAGCCGCCCAGGCGATGGTCTCGACAAGCTTCGGGCGCTCGTCACGGTAGAGCAGGTCGAACTCGGCCTTGAGGGCCGCGTAGCCAGCCGGGGTGATGTAGTTCTTGGTCCCTGGAGGCAGGGGCGGCAGGGCGAGCGACTCGGCGTCGTCATCGGCCGCCTCGTCCGTCGACTCCTTGGTG
>JBJXGS010000025.1:0-14719 GCA_046160545.1 Burkholderiales bacterium | reverse complement strand
TCCGTCACCGCGGGACAGTGGTATCGGATCAGCTTCGACGCTGCAACGTCGGTGAACGAACAGCCGATCAACACCGTCGTGCGTCGTGGTGGCGGCGGCAGCAACGGCTACGAGTATCTGATGCCGGCCGCAGAATCGTTTGCCGGCACGACCGCCTGGCGTCGCTATGCGTTCACCTTCCAGGCATCCAAGACCGTCATTGCCACAAACCCCGCCACCGGCGACCTCGGCGCACGCGTCGACTTCGAGCGCATACAGCCGGGGACCAGCCTGCGCATCGCCCGCCTGGAAATGGTCACCCTCACCCCGGCACAGGCAGCCTTGCAACTTGGCCTGCCCTTGAACCGCAGCGACGACACAGTCTCGGTCGATTGCGCCAGTCTCTCGATCGCGCCCGCCCTGTGCGGGATGTTCCGGTTCTTCGACGACGGTCTCGCCGTCACGTGGCCTACGACTCTGCCGCCCTTTTCAGCGCGGCCGGCCTACACGCGTGACACCACGTTGGTTGACAGCGACGGGGACGGCATCGCCGACCAGCAGGACGCCTGCCCGGCAACACCGGGCGGGCAGGCGGTCAATGCGCGGGGCTGCGCGCTTGGTCAGTGACCGGAGCAACGGGACACCAGCATCGCCACCCGAACTGGCAGGCCTGATCTAGTCCCGGCGACAGACGAAGGTGAACAAGCGCCCGGGACGGCGGTCCACGCGCGAGAGAAGGCTCAGGGCCAGACGACGCCACGGTGGCGCCAGCAGAGCTGCTGCGGCAGCCTTGCCGCCAGGCAGCCCGGAAGCCCGCCGCCCGATCTCTGCGCACAGCGACTCCTCGGAAAACGGCGCGTAGTTGATGACCGATTCGAGCGGGCCGAATTTCCGCGCCACCTCGAACCCCGCGCCGCGCAACGCCGCCAGATAGCGCCGGAGCATGAACGCGTTCTCCCCGCCATAGAGCGCATGCAGATCATGCCGCTCCAGGAACGCCGGCAACTGCGCCGGTGACGAAATCACATGCTCGCGCGTTGCAACCAGCATGCCACCGGGCTTGAGAACGCGAAAGAGCTCCCGGCAAAAAGCATCGAGGTCACGCGCATGATGCAGAACCTGTCGTGCATGCACCAGGTCGAACGCACTCTCCGCGAACGGCAGTCGCTCCCCCCACTGCTCTACCACCTCGATGCGCAAGCGCGCCTGTTCGGCGAGCGCCCGTATCGCGCCGGCACCGACCAGAGCGCTCGGGTCGGGCTCGAGTGCAGTCGTCGCCCATCCATCCCGCGCCAACGCGTACGAAGCGATCCCCATGCCGGCACCGATATCCAGAGCCATCCCGCGCGTTGCGGGCAGTATTGCGCGGAGTGCTTGCCATTCCGGGTCCGACCAATAGCGTTCGGCAGCTGCCAAAGCTGGCCGGTCGTAGTAACAGGCGCGCACAAGTTCCTGCCGGTCCGGCTGTGCAATCAGCCACGCCACCGCGGCCTCCCAGGTCGCGAACATGCCGCTAGCGCTCATTCGGACCAAGCTCCCGGATCACGCGCGCGGGATTGCCCGCGACGATGGTCCACGGCGGCACGTCCTCTGTCACGACCGAGCCAGCCCCCACAATCGCTCCGTCACCAATGCTGACGCCCTTGAGTATCAGGCTGCCATACCCGATCCACACGCTCTTACCGATTGATACAGGAGCACCCGGCGTTTCGGTATAGACGTCAGGAAATCGCCCGTTCGCCCAATCGTCAGAGATGGTCTGTCTGCGCGAGGCCGAACGTGGGTGCAAATCCGAGTCCATTACGGTCACATTGTCGGATATCAAGGTGTAGTCACCGATAGTGACGGAACGAGCGCAATACACCCTGGCGCGACCGACAAATACACGCATCCCTATGTTGAGTTGCCCGTGTTGGTAAATCTCCAAAGTGCCGTCGACGATGAAGTCATCTCCGATCCGCACTTGGTCACGCTTCGCTCCATGACAAAAAATTTCGGCGCGATGTGTGACCTTCAAGCGAGCGCCAACGCTACACAACAAACGAAAGGAGAGTAGCCGATGCGCACGAATAAAGTTCGCAGGATCCAGAAGGCGCAAGACTCGTTGACTTGACAAACTGCGCATGCTTGTTCGCTCACAAACCTTGGAGGTTCAGGAATTCAGGCCACGAACCGTGAGCGCCTGAGCAGCCGCAGCCAGGAATTTCTCACCGAATGCTCTGCGGCGCTCGTCGTATGCAACGAGAGCACGACCGCTATCCGCAGTCGCCGAATCGTACTGTGCATTATTGAACGAAATCCAAAGAGCCTCGGCAATGGCTGATGGATCGTGGGGCGAAAAGTAGCGGGCCGCCGGAGGGGCTTGTTCGCGATGCACCCGGATGTCGGAAAGGACCAGAGGTACCCCAAGCGCCTTCGCCTCTTCAACTGTAGTGCTCCATCCTTCAAAGAGGGAAGGATTGAGCAGCGCGACAGACGCACGCAACAAAGGAAGCACATCGTCGTACGGAATCATGCCCAGGAAGCGGAAGGAGTCGTGAAGCCCTTTCGCCTTTGCCGACTCCAGAACTGATTTGGGATATTCGGGGTTTCTGCGGTCTTTGGGATTTCCCGTGCAGACAACTACCACCTTCTTGCCATTGCGTTCAAGAACATCAAGTGCCTCAACGACAGCGAGGTGATTCTTGTGGCGCCATAGCTGTGCTGGAAAGTAAATGAATCTCGAGGGCAGCCCATACTTCGCACGCAATGCGACCAGGTCAGACTCCAAGACAGACGGAGCAACCTGAACCGCAAAAGGCACCACACAGAGCTTTTCTCGCGCCGGTTTGAAGTAGGTTTCGCAGTCGCGCCTCGCGTCCTCACTACTGACCATGACCCTTGTTGCCGTTCGGCAGAGGAGCCAATAAGCCGCATCCCGCTTGCGGCGCCGCAGTGGACTAAACATACCCGGAAGATGCTTATGCTGAAAGTCGGCAATCCATGCGAGAGTCGGAATCGGAAACTTAAATCCATACCAGGAGTCGTTCACGAAGACCAGATCAATGCCCTCGCGCTTGAACACTTCGTACGATGCAGAATCTCGAAACTTGAATGCGAGATTAAGCAAGCGACGGATGCGACTTACCGGATCCCGGCTCCACGCCTCGACCACTATTGGCGGTCCGGAAAGATACGAGCGCAGGATGTTGGTTGCCGATAGATCGACATCAGGTCTGACGAACAGTACCAGTTCGATGTCCCGGCTCGAAACCTCGCGAAGCGCAGAAAGCAGGTTTCGAAGATAGTTGATACCCCCCGTCCAGCTATCGTCACCGAACAGCGTGAAAGCCACTCTCATGAGACGTAGCGCCCCCTGGCCCCACGAAACCACTCGGCGTACGCCGTGACTCCGGCTCGCCAATCGATCATTTCGGTGACACCGATCGAGGAAAGAAACGATGGATCCGCGACCAGTGATTCCGGGTCACCGGCACGACGCTCGCCGGAGAACGTGGTGCCGGAATCGTTTCGCCATGCGCTGCACAGCAGGTGCGCGATATCGCGTACGCAGGTGCCGATCCCGGTACCGCCGTTGACGATCGGGCAACGGTCCGACGCAATGCCCAAGGCGGCAGTCAGGACGCGCCCGGCGTCGTGCACGTGTATCCAGTCGCGGAGTTCATCGCCCGTTCCACCGAGTTGCAGAGCACCTGACGTCGAGGAGAGGCGCACGCAGGCGTCCCAGAGCAGTTGCTTGCGCAGTTCGGGGCCATACACCGAGAACAGGCGGACGATCGCTGTACGGCAGCCAAAGCTGTGGGCATACGACTCCATCAGCAGTTCGGCCATCCGCTTGTCGAATCCGTACGGGGAATACGGACGGCAAGCGGCGCCTTCCGCAATCGGACCAGCATGACCGCGGCCGTAAACGGCTGCGCTTGACGCCAATACGACGGCAGTCTCTGGAGCGTGGAGGCGTACCCATTCAAGCAAATCCGCAGTGGCGGCAACAGAACGCCGGAAGTCTTCGCCGGGTGTCTGGAATGACGGGCCCACGGCGCTGCCGCCAGCGAGATGAAGGATGGCCTCCGGACGGCCGTTGCGAGCAGCGGCGGCATCAAGGTTGGCGGCGCTCACCTCAGCGTTGATCCAGTCCGACAAGCCCCAGGCTGCGCGGTCGGCCGCGTCCCAGGCACCATGACCCAGGCCGAACACTTCATGGCCGGCCCCGCGCAGCGCGCGGCATAAATGACGCCCGACGAACCCTCGCGCTCCGGTAACGAGCGCCTTCACGCAGTGCTCCAGATTGACATGTTTATCATCGGCGACCCTGCATTTCAGGCTGTCTCCGGCAAGGCCGGAAACATGCGCAGCCACGTGTCCTTGACACGCCTGGGCAGGCCTCGGCCACGCAGCAGGTGGGCACGTATCACGCGCAGTGCTTCGCGATCGACCGTCGGTTGCGGGAGGGAGCCGGTTTCCCGCAGGTCGAAGTCCGCATCCCCGCCATCGCGCCAGGTCCCGCAATTGGTTCCACTACCGTCGAAGCCGTCGTTGCGCACCAGGGTGCTGACCGGGTACAACGTCAACCCGTTCCTGCGGAAGACCTGGAAGTACCACCAGATCCCCCATGAATCGCGGCGACCGCGCACCTGGTCGGTCAGCATGCGGGCATATGGATACGCGCTGTCGATGTCGAAGCGTCGGCGCCAATCCGGATCAGCGAGCAGGCGCAGCGCCTCGTTGGGCTCGCGCAGCGCCTTGATCCACGCCCGCTTCCAGGTGGCCCATCCCCACGTCGTGGTGAACGGCAGGAACACACCACCCTGATCTGTCGACAGACTGACCGGGAACATGTGTCCGGAAATCTGCATGACTTCCTCGCACTGTGAATATCGATGCAGGGCGCGATTCATGAATCCGAGGAATCGTGGTGAAACAACCAGGTCATCTTCGACGACGATGACCCGCCCGTGGCGGTCGCACAGTTCGGAGACGCCGCTGGAAACGGAGGCAGCGAGCCCCTTGTTCGTGGTTGCCTCGACTATCTGCTTTCGCGGATGCGGATACGCCTGTACCAGGCGCCGCGTTGCCTGGACATGCTCGACATCCCCCTCGCCGCGCGCCGCGTCGCAGTAGATGTACAGGGGGCTGTTCTGCCACTCCGGATTGGCAGCAAGCGCGTCAAGTGCATTGCGCGTGTGGTCGGGGCGCCTGAACACGAACAATGCGATCGGTGCCGGGTCGCCGGCCTCCACAGACTGCATCATCAAGGTTCCGTTCCCCACGCAACCGTGCAATCGCGCAAAAGCGCCGGCATGGTTCCAACGGCAATCCGCTGCCCTGCAACCACCGGAAGCGAAGGGCCGTCGACACTCTCCCGACAAAGGTTGCCGGCCGGCATGCCGGCATCGATCTCTGCGCTGGCGCTCTCATGCCAGACGATCCGCGCACGCGCCTGATCGCGCCTGAGGTCGCAGCGCCACAAGCCACGATTGTTCTCGCAGCGTTCAAGCACCGCGCCGGTCAACCACTTGGCGGTACGCCCGAACACGGACGCCCCCGGAGTCAACGTACCATCCGGACGCACGAAGCCCATTTCCGGATTGTCCCAGGCGTACCAGTAGTAGCGTTCAAGCCCGGACACCCAGCCAAGGATCAGACGACGCGCCACATACGCTGCAGTAGTCGTCTCATCCAGCTTCGGCCAGGTCGGATCCGTTGCAACGGCGCGGTCGCCCTGACCGAGGTCCACCCTATAGCCGGACTCCGTATTCCACAGCGGCTTGGCGCCCACACCCCGTCGATTCATGATCTCGCGGACCCGCGCGACGAGCGCCGGTAGCGTTTCCGGGCGCAGCCGGGGCAGGTAGAAGTGGTATCCGATCACGTCGGCATAGCGCCCTGCACCGAGACCCAGATAATCATCAAACCACTTGAGTTGGTGATCGGCGCTGCCGACGACGGACGGGCTGACCAGAATCGCCTGCGGGTCCACTGCCTTGACCTGCTCGAAGGCAATCCGCTGAAGCTCGAGCATCTGTTGCGGCGTCCCGGTGAAAAATCCGGTGCCGGCATTGACTTCGTTCCAGACGTCGTAGATGCGAATGCGCCCGGTATAGCGCTTCGCGACCGCCGCAACAAAGTCCTGCCAGTCTTGCATGTCGCGAGGCTCTGCGGCTGCGCCGGGGCGATACGGCGCCTTCTCGGTCGGCCGCGCAGAAGCCCAGGTCGGCGTCATTCCCAGCCCCATGACCAGCTCGACGTTCAGGATGCCGGCCATCGCGGCAAAGCGATCGAGTCGAGTGAAGTCGCGCATCCCTTTCTGCGTCTCGATATCGGGCCAGATCACCCGCGCGTCCCACAATCTCCATGTGCCGATGCCTGCGCTTCGCGGCCACGCAGTTCCGGAATCGGCCTTGTGTACATGCATGCCGAAATACGTCTTGGGCACCGCGCGGACAGGGCCGATGTACGTCTGCGCCACCGCAGCATGCGCAAGCACGGCCGACATTGAAAGCACGGCTGCAGCGCCGGCGAATACCTTCATCGTGACACCGCCTTTGCGTGTTTCACTTCGCCGAACACCTCCCTGTACACCTGCACCACCGATCCGGTGGTCTCCCGCCAGTCCCAGCGTGCTGCAGCTGCCCGCGCCAGCGCCTGGCGGTCCGGTTCCGGCCGCCGCAGGCACCGCAGCATCGCCTGAGCAAGCGCGGCTCCATCGCCCGCAGGCACGATCTCATCGATGCCGTCGCGGCGATAGTCGGCGAAGGAGCCCACATCGCTCGCCACGAACGGCAGGCCGGCGGACAGCGCGGCAAAAAGCACGCCACTCTGGTCCACATGGCGGTGCGCAAGCACCATGCAATCGGCCGCCGCCAGGAGTGCGGGTACCTCCGCATCCGCGACGAACGCATCGCTCCAGCGGATGCGCGACCGGCATGGATGGGCCGCTATCGCTTGATGCAGCTCGTTGCGCAGCTTGCTTTCGCGGCAGTGCCCGGCGATGACCAGATACAGGTCGTCATGTCCTGCCGCCTGCGCGAAAGCCTCGAGCAGTACGTCGGGTCCCTTGTAGCGGGCAACCATGCCGAACATGAGCGCCACCCGCGCCGCGGGCGGAATCTCGTGCCGCGCGCGCCAGTCTTCGCGCCCACCCTGACCGTTGCCCGCCAGAGGCCGGTCAAACCCGTGCTCCATCACCGCCACACGTGCCGGATCAAGGCCGTAACGCTCGCAGGCCAGGCGCGCCATGCGCGGGGTGTGCACGACCAGACGCGCCGGCGCGCGCACGATGCGCTGGAAGATCCAGTGGTTGAGCCGGGAATGCCGCTCGTGGGGCAGCAAGTTGTGCAGGGTCAGCACGAACGCGCCACCGAAGACGCGCGTGACCCAGGCTTCGGCCAAGGCCACCCAGGTGCTGCGGGTTGAAAACTGGCCGATCACATGCACCGGCGCGCCACGGTGGGCAAGCAGGTACATGGGGTAGCGCAGCAGGTAGCCCAGCATGTTGGCGAGCTTGGCCAAGGCAGGTCGCCGCGGGTCCTGGCTGCCGCGCAGGTTGACAATCTCCACCCCGGGAACAGCGCGGCTGGCGAACGTGGAATCAGAGGCGATCAGGGTCACGGCGATCCCGCGGCGCGCAAGTCCGTTGGCGAAGCCGATTTCGTACTCGGACTGGAACCCGTGCGAAAGGAGGATGACCGGCTTCACGATGTCACCGGATCGAAGGGCCGCTGACCCGGCGCGGGCAGGCGGAAAACGCGTCTGGTCCGGCCGACAGCACGGCGCCACAGCCCCCCCAGGGTCAGGTGCGCGGAAGACAAATACTGCAGGCGCACAGCATGGCGCTCGGCAACCAGTGCCGCGAAATTGCGTGCATGCGCGCCGCCGGTGGTGAAATACGCAACCGGTTGATCGATCCAGGCGACCGGCGCGCCCGCACGCAGGGCGCGGATCAGCCAGTCATAGTCCGCGTTGATGCGAAAGCGTTCATTGAACCCGCCGATGCGCTCGAAGAGCGAACGCCGCGCAAATACCGCCTGATGGCACAGGTCCTCAAAGAGCAGGCTCTCCGCATCCAAATGGTGATAGTCGCGCAGCAGCATGCGGCCGTCCGCGAACCGGTAGACCACCTGCCCGATCGCCAGTTCGGCCGCAGGCTCCCGCTCGAACGCAGCCGCCGCGGCCGCCAGGGTGCCGGGATCGAACAGTGCATCGTCGGAATTCAGGAAGAAGAGCACGTCGCCGCGCGCGCGGCGCCAGCCCTTGTTCATCGCGTCGTAGATGCCGGCATCGGGCTCGCTGACCCAGTCCCCGAGCCGCTCGCCGCTGCCGGCCACCAGATCCTGTGTGCCGTCGGTCGATCCGCCGTCGACCACTACCCATTCGCGCGCCTGCCAGGTCTGCGAGCGCAGCGTCTCGAGCATGCGCGGCATCACCGCCGCGCTGTTGCGGCAGACGGTGATCACGGACATCTCGATGCTCATGCGGCCGGCTCCAGGCGCCGGCCTGACGTGCGTGCCGGCCGGGTCGGCGGTACCGGGGCTACCATTGCCGGCGCGGGTCGCACGGCGGCAAGGCAGGCGACGAGCGCAAGCAAATGGATGATGAATTCGGCCTGCATCACGCTGGCGGTCGAGAACGGCACTTCGGAGATGCCGCGCACGAGCATCATTGCGACCAGCGCGACCGACACACCACCCGTGGCCGCCGCTGAGCGCAGCGCGTATGTCGTCAGGGTGGTCGCATAGATCACCAGTGTCACCCCGGCCACCAGCCCGCCGCTGGACAACGACTGCAGCAACTGGTTGTGCGCATGCGAGGCAAAGGGCATCTGCGCGTAGTAGCGATACAGCGGGTCCCAGATCGACGGCCCGTAGCCGAACAACGGGTAGGCGTTGAATTCCTTCCACGCCAGGGCCCAGATGCGCGTACGTCCGGACAGGGTAGCCCACTGCCCGCCCGTCACGATGTCGAGCTTACCCAGCACCCAGTCGACATAGTTGGCACCCGCCATCACCCCGGCTACGATCGCCACACCCGCCAGACAGGCGGCGCACCACAGTGCGAGAGCCAGGCTGGCGGCCCGCGCCCGATCCGCCTCGCGCAGCCGCGCGCGATAGCCATGGATCGCCAGAAACAGCCACAGGCCTGCGGCAATGCCCAGGCTGGTCTTGGACTGCGACAGCACCAGCGAACCTGCCGCCATCGCCCAGGCGAAGCGATTGACCCAGCGATTGCCGAACGGGAAGCGCCACAAGATCACCATCAGCGCGACCGTCAGAGGCCCCATGGTATTGGCGTGCGTGGCCAGGCCGTAATAGCGGAAACTGAAGCCGGGAAGAGCCGCGGCGAAGCCGAATTCAATGACCGCCGTTGGCCGTACCGTCACCGCCGCCGCGCTGCCCACCAGGAAAACAAGCAGGGCCCAGCGCGCGAAGGCGAAACAGCGCTCCGGCTGCTGCTGCGCGACCACGAAGAAGGTGAAGTACACCGGAAAGGCATAGAGCCACTTGTGGTCGAACGACGGATTGGCGCCGAACATCCCGTTGAGAATCTGGCTTGACAGCGTGAACGCGAAGAAACTCCAGAGCAGAGGCCAGCCGCCGAGTGGCGGGCGATTGCGGCGGTTGAAGAAGTAGCGCACGGTGCGCTCCGCGCACAGCGCCACCACGAAGAGCGTCGCCACGCGGCTGAACCAGAATGACGAGCCGATCTCCTCCACCGTGGCCTCGCTGCCGGCAAGGCCGGCGGACAGCACGCGCTGCGTGGCCAGTGGCGCAACCATGATCGCGGCGACGATCGCGAGAAAGACCAGGGGTGCCGGCTCGTTGCGCACCCGTTGCCCGAAGTGCAGTGCCAGGGCACCGCCGATGACGATCGCGACGGCCAGGCCGAAGGCCATGCCGAAGATGGATCCGTAGGAAATGACGGCGCCGATCACGAGCGCCCTCCTGCCCGCGTGGCGATGCGCAGGGGGCGCCGCAACGGCGCCGGCAGGCGCGGCGCCGCGGCACGCGCAAACGCGGCCAGGGTCGGATCGATCAGCCAGGGTCCGGCCAGCAGCATGAGCAGGACATATACCGCGCAACCCGTCGCGAATGCGAATATCAGCCCCAGGGCCGGATGCGGCGCGGAATGCGCCAGCGGCAACAGCATCAGCCCGGAAGCCGTGATCATGCACGCGGTGACGACGGCCCCGCCGGCCAGGGACCGCAGCACCCCTCCCGTACCGAGGCCGGTGAGGCGGGCCGCGACGCCGACGGCGACCAGCGCACGAAAAACGAGCAGCGCCGCGGCGGCCAAAGCAAACACCGTCGGCGGATACGACGCGGCCACCCACAGAACCGCGCACCAAAGCACCGCCAACGGCGCCTGCAGGGCCGCTTCGAGGCCCGCGCGCCCGCAGTTCCACATGACCGGTGTCGCAACCCCCCAGAGGAACAGGCACGGCAAGGCGAACGCGAAGATGCGCAAGAACGGGGCGGCCCCGGCCCATGCCGGGCCATAGACCGCCGCCACCACGGTCTCCGCGGTCATGGCCAGGACCGCAAAGGCCGGAAACGCGAGGAGCGCGACGGCCGCCAGAAGGCGACGCAGGAGTTCACGCATGGCCACCGTGTCCCCCTGCATGCGGGCGCAGGCGGCGAACACCACCGACTGCGTGGTCGCATAGCCAGCATGTGCCGGGGCGTTGACCAGGTTGAACGCGGTGGTGTAGAGGCCGACGACCTGGGCCGGGAACAAACGGCCCACCGCGAGCTTGTCGGCGCTGGTCAGGAGCCAGTTGACGAAATTGGTGGCCAATACGGTGGTACCGTAACGCAGCATGCCAAGCCCGCCTTCGGTCCGGAACACCAGCCCGACCGGATGGCGGCACTGCGCATACAGGAGCAGGAACGCCACGGCCGCCTGCACGAGCATGGCCGCCACGAGCGCAAGAATGCCCGCGTCGGCGAGCGCAAGCGGAATCCCGACGCACAGGTAACCCATGACATAGGCGCTCAACTGGGCCAGCTGCAGCGCACGATGGTCGAGCGCCTTCTTGAGCAGGTTGGTCGCCGGGGCGGCCATGGCATTGAGCAGGCACACCGCCGCCAGTGCTTCGAAGACGCCGCGCGCATCCGGCTTGTCGAAGGCCGCGGCGATGGCGGGCGCACCTGCCCAGACCAGGGCGGCGACCGCCAGGCCCAGCATCAGCTGCCAGGTCCAGACGAAGCGCACATCGTCATCCCTGACATCGCGCTTCTGGATCAGGCTGTAGGCCAGGCCGAAATCGGCGAAATACCCGCTGACGCCGATCACCAGCACGCCAAGCGCAAAGATGCCGTAGGTCTCCGGGCCGAGAAGCCGGGCGAGAACGATCTGCGCCCCCAGCTGCACGACCATGCGCACTGCCGTGCCACCTGACCCCCACAGGAAGGCGGCGACGCCGCGGCGCGCCAGGCCAGTGCCATTCACGGCGTCGTTGCCCGGCGGCGCGGCTGCGGCCGAAAGCGTGTGCGCTGGCATGGGTCCGGGGTCTGCCGCCGAGGCCTCACGCGCTTTGTCGGCGGAAATCGCGGTACGCCTCGGCCAGGCCAGCCTCGAGCGACATGGAGGCGCGCCACCCGAGCCCGTGCAGGCGCTCGACGTCAAGCAGCTTGCGCGGCGTGCCGTCTGGCCGGCTGCTGTCGAACCGGATCTCGCCGCTGAATCCGACCACACGTGCGATGGCCTCGCCGAGTTCGCGGATGGTGACGTCATGGCCGACGCCGATGTTGATCAGGGGCGGCTCGAACCGGCCGCTGACCGACTCGTCGCTGCCTAGCAATCCGTCATAGTCTGCGTCAGGCAGGCCAAGCAGCATCAGGCAGGCATCCGCCATGTCATCGCTGTAGAGGAACTCGCGCCGCGGCTGGCCGCTCCCCCAGACGGTGACCACGGCATCGCCGCGCACGCGCGCCTCGTGAAACCGCCGCAGCAGGGCCGGGATCACATGGCTGTTCTCGGGGTGATAATTGTCGCCCGGCCCGTAGAGATTGGTTGGCATCGCCGCGAGGTATCGCGTCCCGTACTGGCGGTTGTAGCTCCAGCACATCTCGATGCCGGCAATCTTCGCCAGCGCGTACGGCCGGTTGGTCGCCTCGAGCGGACCGGTCAGGAGGTGCTCCTCCTTGATCGGCTGCGGCGCGAGACGCGGATAGATGCACGACGAGCCGAGAAACAGGAGCCGGCGGACACCATGCTGATACGCCGCATGGATCACATTGTCCTGCATGGCCAGGTTCTCGCGGATGAACTGCGCCGGATACGCGCTGTTCGCATGGATACCACCCACCTTCGCCGCCGCCATCACCACGTACTCCGGCCGCTCGGCGGCGAACATCGCCGCAGTGGCTTCCTGGCTGATGAGATCAAGCTCGGCATGCGAGCGCAATACAAGATTGTCATGCCCTCGCGCGCGCAGGGCGCGCACGATCGCCGAGCCGACCAGCCCGCGATGCCCTGCGACGTAGATTTTCGTTCCGCGGTCCATCTGCACTAGCCCCCTTGCCACGCGCGGCACTCAGGCCGCACGCGCTTCCACGAACAATGATTCCGGGCGATTGTCCAGAACCCGGACATCCGGGCAGCGGCCCTCGCCAAAACCGCGGCGCTCGATCGCACCGAATCCGGCTTCGCGCAACAACTCCGACATGCTCGCAAAGTTGTACATGAAGTGATGCATGTTCTTTTCCGACGACTCGTTGGCTTCGAAAAGATTGATCGCCCAGGACATGGCCACCTCAGGGCGAAACTCGGCGATGTGCGCGTCCAGGTCGGGCACGGCGATACGCAAGACACCGCCCGGCCTCAGGCATCTGCGCGCCTCCGCCACGCACAGGCGCGCGCCGCGCAGCGGCAGGTGCTCCAGCATGTGGGAGGAATAAATGGCCTCGAACGCGCCATCGGCAAACGGCCAGGGGCGTGTCGCGTCCAGGTAGCGGACCCGCCGGAAGACTCCGGCGCGGTGCTCCGCATAGCGTTCGGCGGTCATGCGTCCCGCCCGATGCAACAGCCAGGCGAGCCCCGGGACACGCGCCACCCGCAGGTGTGGAGTCACGTCGGTGTTCACCCAACCATCCGCCGGGCAGTTGAAACAGCCCAGATGCAGTCTCGCCACGCCGCTCATTCGTGATAGTCATAGGCCGCGAAGCCGTGCTTCTTGACCAGTTCATCGCGCTCGGCACTCTTCAGGTCCTCACGCACCATCTCCGCTACAAGGTCCGCAAAGGTCACCTTCGGCGCCCAGCCGAGCTTTTGCTTCGCCTTGCCGGGGTCACCCAGCAAGGTTTCGACCTCGGTGGGACGGAAGTAGCGCGGGTCGACCTGCACGATCACCTTCCCGTGCGCGTCGGTGCCAGTCTCTTCTGTTCCCTTGCCGGACCAGGTGATGGCGATACCCAACTCCTTGGCCGCGGCGTTGACGAAGTCGCGCACGCTGTACTGCACGCCAGTGGCGATGACGAAATCCTCGGGCTTTTCCTGCTGCAGCATCAGCCACTGCGCCTCGACGTAGTCTTTCGCATGACCCCAGTCGCGTAACGCATCAAGGTTGCCAAGGAACAGGCAGTCCTGCAGGCCCAGCTTGATGCGCGAGAGCGCGCGGGTGATCTTGCGGGTGACAAAGGTTTCGCCG
Source organism: Burkholderiales bacterium (assembly GCA_046160545.1). Classification (GTDB taxonomy): domain Bacteria; phylum Pseudomonadota; class Gammaproteobacteria; order Burkholderiales; family JAEUOS01; genus JAEUOS01. Next base: position 1,092 of record JBJXGS010000025.1, on the reverse strand, counting down.
CGCAACGGACTCTCGTGGTTGAACAGGATGCCGTTGCACGCGTACAGGCCATAGGCCTCGCGGTAGTTGACGGTGATCCAGTAGCCGTACAGCTTTGCCACGGCGTAGGGGCTGCGCGGGTAAAACGGCGTGGTCTCCTTCTGCGGCACCTCCTGCACCAGGCCATAGAGTTCCGAGGTCGAAGCCTGGTAGAACCGGGTCTTCTTCTCCAGGCCGAGGATGCGGATCGCTTCCAGGATGCGCAGGGTGCCGATGCCGTCGGCATTGGCGGTGTACTCGGGGGTCTCGAAACTCACCGCGACATGGCTCATGGCCGCGAGGTTGTAGATCTCGTCCGGCTGGACCTGCTGAATGATGCGGATCAGGTTGGTCGAGTCGGTCAGATCACCATAATGCAGCACAAAATTCCTGTGGCTGACATGCGGGTCCTGGTAAAGATGATCGACCCGGTCCGTGTTGAATAGCGATGCACGGCGCTTGATGCCATGGACGATGTAACCCTTGGCGAGCAGAAATTCTGCAAGGTAGGCACCGTCCTGGCCTGTGATGCCGGTGACTAGCGCGGTCTTGTGGGGCGTTTTCATTTTTCTTGATGCTCTTGGTTAACGCAGTCGCCTAGTGGAAGGGCTGCCTGCTCAGGTAAAGCGTGCGTCAATTCGGTGCAAGTGCACCGACCAGTCGACGGCGCTGGTCCACCGCAACCGCGCCAACCATCGCCTCAGCGAATTGCTGGTGAAAATCGAACGCACGCTCCTTGTTGCCGTCAATGGATGAAATGCGGATCAGCATGCCATCAGGGATGCGTCCGGTGAAGCCAAACCGCATCTCGACAAGTTTCTTCTGTAGCCCGCCGACGATCACTTCATCACCCACAGTGGTCCAGTAGGTCACCGGCTCCTTGCGCGGGCCAAGAGTGGTCAGTAGCCGGGTTGCAGGAATCGTGCCGATCGGCAGGGCGAGCGCCCCGACCTGCCGGAACTCGACCTGGAATCCTTGCGCCGGGTAGCAAACCTCCGGTTTGTGCAATTGCAGACTGTCGCTCTGATCGCTACCGTAGGCCAGCGACAGCATGATGGCGTAGCCGCGCGGATT
>JBJXGS010000024.1:0-17611 GCA_046160545.1 Burkholderiales bacterium | reverse complement strand
GCAGGCGAGATCCGTCTTGAAAAGCAATCCGGGAGCGTCCCCCGCTAGGGCGCACTTTTTTCGCAAAGGCATTTCCCGTTTTTTTGTCCACCAGGAGATCACCATGAAGATGCGCAGGAACGTAATCGTCGTCACCCTCGTCGCCGGCCTGGCTGCTCTGTCCGGCACGGCCCAGGCCCAGCCGATCCTCAAGATCGCCTACGAGACCTCGGACACCCACATCAAGGCGCGCTCGGCACTGATATTCAAGCAGGAACTCGAGAAACGGGCCGCCGGCCAGATTACCGTGCAGACTTTCCCGAATGCATCGCTCCTGCCGTCGCGGCAGGAAATCAGCGGCGCGGTGCAAAACCAGGTGCAGATGGTCCTGCCGTTCGTTTCCTTCTATGAGGCCGTTTCGCCCAAGGCCGGCATCTTCACCATGCCGATGCTGTTTCGCGACTACGACCACCTGGCCCGGGCCGCCGAGGGCGCGGTTGGCAAGGCGGTCTACGACGACCTTGCCACCAAGGGGCTGAAAGCGGTCGCCTACTGGTACGAGACGCCCACCCACATCTTCACCACCCGCAAGGAAGTCAACGACATGGCCGCCATCAAGGGGGCCAAGGTGCGCATCTATCCCTCGGCAGCGCTGGAAGGCTCGCTGCGCCGGCTCGGCGCCAACCCGGCGGTGATCCCGGGCAACGAGGTCTACCTTGCGCTGCAAAACGGCACCGTCGACGCCGCGGTGACCACGCCGTCGTTCGCGCAGTCGCTCAAGCTCACCGACGTCTTGAAGACCATGACCCGGGTGAACCTGGTGCTCGGCGGCTACATCGTCGCGCTCAACAAGGGCTTCTACGACGGCCTCTCGCCGCAATTGAAGACCGCGGTAGACCAGTCGATCGCCGCTGCCACCGATTTCAACAAACGCGAAATCCGCGACGAGGTCAAGCGCGCCGAGGACGCCATGGTCAAGGCCGGTGTGAAGATCATCGACTTGGCGCCGCAGGAACGCGCTCGCTGGGTGCAGACAGTGCAGCCGGTGCTGGACGGCCAGTCCGGCGATTTGGCCAAGCTGATCGCCGACGCCCAGAAGCTCTGATCGGGCCTGACGAACTGCCGCGGAGGCGTGATGCTGACCCTGTTGCGCCGCATCGACCGCGGCTCTGCCGAGTTCGAGTGCTGGCTGGTCGCCCTGCTTTTGGGCGCCAGCGTACTTCTCAATTTTGCGCTCGTGGTGAGTCGCTACGTGTTCTCGTACTCGGTCAATCAGCTCGAGGAATTGTCGGTCTATTTGGTGATCTGGCTGGTCTTCGCGGGTGCGGTCGCCTGTGACCGGCGCCGGCAGCACATCGCGCTCGACATCGTCTATCACCTCCTGCCGCCTGCGCGGCAGGAGGTGCTGCGGCGCGTCGCCGACTTCATGCAAGGTGGTCTTTGCCTGTACCTGGCATGGCTGACACTGAAGACGGTGCTGTTCACGTTTCGCCTGGGTGAAGTCTCGCTGTCCTCGCTGCGCGCACCAGTCTGGATACTGATGTCGATCATGCCGCCGGCGTTCGCGATCATCGGGCTGCGCTCCCTCTGTCGCGCCCTCATTGCCGGTTATGGTGATGACGTTCCCGATGCGGAGGCGCGACCATGAGCGGCGGCGCTGCGCTTGCCGTCGTCGGGCTGCTGCTCTTTCCGGTGCTGCTCAGCGGCATGCCGATTGCGATCTCGATCGTTCTGGTCAGCGTTGCCTATTTCATCCTCGCCGGCGCCGACCATTCGACCATCGGCTCGACGATGTTCTGGTTTCTCAACAAGTCGGAGCTGGTTGCCATACCGTTTTTCATCCTCACCGCCGACCTGCTGGGCAAGAGCCGCGCCACCGATGCGCTGGTCGCCGCCGCCGAGGCGACCGTCGGCCACCTGCGGGGCGGACTCGCACTGGTGTCGATGCTGACCACGATTGTCTTCTCGGCGGTGTGCGGCTCAAGCGTCGCCACGGCCGTGGCCGTCGGCCGGGTGATGATTCCGAAAATGGTCGACGCCGGCTACGAGCGCCGCTTCGCGGTCGGCATGATCGCCGCCGCCGGCGGCCTGGGCATCCTGATCCCGCCTTCGGTGCCGCTCATCATCTACGCCACCATCGTCGAGATTTCCGTCGCCGATGTCTTCCTCGCTGCCTTCGGTCCGGGGCTGATGCTCGCTGCCGCAATGTGTGCCTACGTGATCTGGCTGGGTGATCGCGCCCGGTCACCGGAGCGTCGTGCCCGTCCGATCGCCTTGACAGCCGTCCCCGTGGGCCAAGCGGTCCGCCATGCCTTGCCGGTGCTGGCGCTGCCGTTCCTGATCATGGGCGGCATTTACAGCGGCATCTTCACGCCGACCGAGTCGGCCGCCGTGGCCGCGGTCTACTCGGCGATCCTGGCGGCCACGATCTACCGCAAGCCCGACATGGAGCGCTTTCACCGAATCGCCGCGGAGTCCGGCAACGTCGCCGCGTCGATCCTCCTCATCATGACGGCGACGGCGATCCTCTCCTACATCATCACCCTCAACCAGATTCCGCTGGCCTTCCGGGAGCTGATCACCAGCTGGAACGTCTCGCCGCTGGTGTTCCTGCTCTGTGTCAACGCGCTGCTGCTGGTGCTCGGCTGCTTTCTCGAGATCATCTCGGTGATCCTGATCACCGTGCCGATCTTTCTGCCGGTGTTGAAGGCGCTCGACATCAACCTGGTGCACTTCGCGATCATCGTGGTCATCAACATGGAGCTTGGCGTGATCACGCCGCCGGTAGGCATGAACCTGTTTGCCATCAGTGCGATCAGCCGCACCCCCATCCATGAAGTTTTCAAGGGCACGCTGCCCTTCATGCTGATCATGTTCCTGATGCTGATGCTGTTTACGTATTCGGAAACGCTGTCACTGGTGCTGCTCAACCTGCTGCCCAACCTGCGCTAGCTTCACGCTGGAGTAACCGATGAACGATGTCGTCGACGAGTTTGAATTCTTCCTCGAGAAGGAATGGACCGACGGTCTGCCCGTGGTCACACCCACCGAGGCGCGCGTGCAGCGGATGCTGGCGGCCACCAGCCGCGATCCCGACGAGGTGGTGGGCCCGATTCCGCCGGCACAGCACGTCGCCACCGTACGCACAGTGGCCATTCATGCCCTGATGGCCGGTTGCAAGCCCGACTACCTGCCGGTGGTGTTGGCCGGCATCAAGCTGATGCTCGAGGACAAGTTCAACATGAACGGCGTGCAGGGCACCATGCACGGGGTGGCGCCGCTCATGATCGTCAACGGTCCCTATGCGGAGCGCATCGGCATCCATGGCGGCAACGGCTGCTTTGGCCCGGGCTTTCGCGCCAACGCCGCGATCGGCCGCGCGATCCGCCTCATGATGCTCAACCTCGGCGCAGGCATGGCGGGCCTGGCCTCGGCGACGGTGTTCGCGACCCCGCTGCGCTACACCGCCTGCCTCACCGAGAACATGGCCAAGAGCCCATGGGAGAGTCTCGCCGTCTCGCGCGGCTATGCACCGACCGACAACGTGATCACGGCGGTCATGGCGGAAAGTCCGCGCCTGTGCTTCGACGATGTCAGCCAGGAGCCGATGCGTCTGTTGACCGGTATCGCCGACTCGATGTGTTCGATGGGGTCATGGAACATGCATGCGCGCGGCGACATGGTGGTCGCCATCGGACCGCAGCATGCGGAAATCCTCGCCCGCGGCGGCTTGAGCCGTGCCGACGTGCACAAGCGGCTGTGCGACCTGGCCGGACGCAAGGTGCGCGACTTGAAGGGCGGCGGCAACTGGCGTCGCGAGCGCGCCCTGGCATTTCCCATCAAGGTTGATCCCGACGACGATGACTGTTTCATCCCCGCCATCAAGCTGCCGGAAGACCTGCACGTCATCGTGGCGGGCGGCTGGGGGCCCTGCACGGCTGTTTGCCACGGCTGGAGCGGTGGCAGCCGGGCGGTGCATGCCGCTTACGCTGTCTGATTGAGCCGCCGCGCGAGTGACCTTTTTCCATCGACTCACAGGAGAGAACAATGACCAACACCCTCGGATTCATCGATCCCACCGCCGGCGGCGGCAAGGCCAAGGTAGCCATGGCGCTTAGACCGGATGACCTGGCCGGCAAGGTGCTGGGCCTGCTCGACAACACCAAGGAGCAGGGCACGCTGATCCTCGAGACGCTGGGCCAGGCGCTGCGCGAGAAATACGGGATCGCGCGCCTGGTTCTGCTTGCCAAGGAGCACTACTCGAAACCGGCCACGGATGCGCTGATCGAATCGATGGCCTCCGAGGTCGATGTCGCGATCGCCGCAGTAGGCGGGTGAGGGTCCTGCACGTTGTGCAGTGTGCACGACACCATTGAATTCGAGAAGCGCGGCATTCCCGCGGCCGTGGTGGTCACGGAGGCGTTTCGCAACGCTGCGTTGTTCCAGTTCCGCAGCAAGGGCATGGACGGGCATCCGTTTGCCGTGATGCCACACCCGATCAGCAACCTGAATCCCGAGCAGATGCGCGACCTGACCCTCAAGTTTGTCGACGAGATCGCCGGTCACCTGAAGGCATAGACGGCATGGGCGGCGGGCGCCTGCGCCGTGGCGCTGCGCCGCCGAACACCCCCGGCTGGTCAGCACCCGTTCAGAGGACCAGCTTGCGCGCGTGAAAAGCTTCGGCGTGGCGCTCCGGCGCGTTGCATTCGACGCCGCGCAGGCGCAGCAGCGCATTGAACACGTCGGCATCGAACCAGGCGCGCGACTTCTGCGAGGGGAAGTTCGCAAGAATCGCCTCCACCTTGCGCCGGCATTGCGCGCCGGTCAGCGGCACGAAGACGTTGGGCCGACCGAGATCGCCGTCCCACTTCGGGATTTCGTACTCAAGGATCGCGTGGTCGCGCCAGGTGTTCCAGGTCAGCTCCGCGACCAGACGATGGTCCTGGTGCCGGTCGTCGTCGTGGTGGGTGAGGATCAGGTCCGGATCGCAGGTCTTCCTGATTTCCTCGAGCGACTGCTTGACCGCCGCGCCCTGCCACGGCAGGTAGGACTCGGGGAATTGCAGGACGCGTACATCCACCCTGGCGGCGCCGGCGGTGAAGGCAGCAGCAGCGCGGCGGGCCTCCTCGGCGCGCACCGCATCGGCGCCGGCGACGACGACCCAGGTGATCTCGAGCGCCGGGCTTCGCTCGACCAGACGCATCACCGTCCCGCCGGCGCCGATCTCGATGTCGTCGCAATGCGCGCCCAGGCAGAGGAGCCGCTTGACGGGTCGGACGTCGAGAAGGGAGATCATGGGTTCGGTTCCTCGGTCTGCCGCAACGAGTCGCGGTACGCTTCAAGGTCGAAGTCGGGGTAGCTGCGGTCGCGCTCGTGGATGCATGCCACCGGCCGCGGCCAGGCGATACCGAACGCCGGGTCGTCATGGCGAACACCGCCGGCCAGATGCGCTTGCTGTGGCTCGGACATCATGTAGTGGACGGCGCAATCGTCCTCGAGGGTCAGGAAGCCGTGCGCGCAGCCTGCAGGCACGAAGACCGCTGTGCCGTCGCGCGCGTCGAGTTCGACGGCCAGGTGTGCCATGAAGGTCGGCGAATGCGGACGCAGGTCGATGATTGCATCGAAGACTCGCCCGCGTTCGCAGCGCACCAGCTTGGCCTCGCGCGATGGCAGTCGCTGGAAGTGCATGCCGCGCAGCGTCCCGGCACGTGGATTGACCGACCGGCTCGCCTGTGCGACCCCGATGTCGATCCCCTGCGTCGCGAATTCCCCGGCACACCACAGGCGCGCGAAGGAGCCGCGCGCATCGACGTGCGCTTCGGGCAGGACGATGAAGGCCCCGTCGACGGCGGTGGCGACGAACTTCATGCGCGGGTCCAGGCCAGGTCGGCGTCGACCTGGCCGGTGCGCTGCAGATGCTGCAGCTGCTTGAGCCGGGTGAAGGCGCGGAAGCGGTAGGCGTCCTCGGCCAGGTCGATGCGCGTGAAGAGGCGCAGGAACTCCTGGGCGCCACGGCGTGCGGTCCAGCGGGTGCGATACCCGGGCAGGCGCGCGGCGATCTTGTCGAACGAGACACGATAGCTGCGGTTGTCGCCGCGCGCTGGTCCCGCGCTCACGGTGCAGCCGGGAAAGACCGAGGCGACGATCTCGGCCAGTTCGCGTACCCGGTAGTTCTCCTGCGTGTTGCCGACGTTGAAGACTTCGCCGTTGACCTCCGCCACCGGCGCGTCCAGGACGCAGCGCACGGCCTCGCAGATATCCTCGACATGCACCAAGGGCCGCCACGGGCTGCCGTCGCTTTGCATGGCGATGTGCTTGCCCGTCCAGGCCAGCGCGCACAGGTCATTCAAGACGATGTCAAAGCGCATGCGCGGCGATGGGCCGTAGGCGGTCGCGTTGCGCAGGAAGGTCACGCAAAAGCCGTCGTCGGCCATGGGGCCCAAGTCGCGCTCGACCAAGGTCTTGCAGCGCGCGTAGGCGGTCTGCGGGTCGAGCGGCGAGGTTTCGTCGACCAGGTCGCCGGCGGCGACACCATAGACGCTGCAAGAGGAGGCGTAGACCAGGCGCTTGACCCCGGCGGCGCGCGCGGCGCGTGCGATGTCGACCGACCCCTGGTGGTTGATGCGATAGGTGATCTCGGGGTTGAGTTCGCCCAGCGGATCGTTGGAGAGTTCGGCCAGGTGCACGACCGCGTCGCAGCCGGAGAAGTCGGCCTCGGTCAAAGTGCGCAGGTCCTTGTAGACAGTTGGCGGCGCCGCCGGCATGGCCAGCGGGTCAAGGTAGAGCGTGCCGTCGCGGTAGTAACCGGTGTCCAGCCCGCGCACGGTGTGGCCGTGCGCCATCAGCCAGGCAGTCATGCGCGTGCCGATATAGCCTTCCGAGCCGGTGACGAGGATGTTCACGATGCGGGTGGGTTGGACTTGCCGGTGTACGCTCCGGCGCCGGCCGGGAGACCGGAGGCGATCATAGTACGGTGAGGGTAGGGATGGGCACGACAAAGCGGCCGCCCCACTCGCGTATTCCTTGCATCTGCGCGGTGATCTCCTGGGCCAGGTTCCACGGCAGGATCAGGACGTAGTCCGGACGCGTGGCGAAGATGGTCTCCGGGGCACGGATCGGGATGCGGGTTCCGGGGGTGTAGCGCCCCTGCTTGTGCGGGCTGCGATCGACGGTGTACTCGAGGAGATCGGTGCGAATGCCGCAGAAGTTGAGCAGCGTGTTGCCCTTGCCTGGCGCGCCGTAACCTGCGACGCGTTTGCCGGCGCGGCGCGCTTCGATCAGGAAGGCGAGCAGGGCGCGCTTGGTTTCGTAGACCTGCTCGGCGAATCCTGCGTAGCCATCTGGACGATCCAGCCCGGCGGCGGTTTCGTCGGCCAGGACGCGGGTGACGTTCCCGGAAGGCGAGCCGGCCGCGGCGCGGTGGCGCGCGTGGATGCGCAGCGAACCACCGTGGGTCGGCAGTTCGTCGACCTCGACAATCGCCAGCCCGTGGCGTTCGAACAAGGTGCGGGCGACGCGCAGTGAGAAGTACGAAAAATGCTCGTGATAGATGGTGTCGAACTGGTTTTCGCGCATCAGGCGCAAAAGGTGCGGGAATTCGAGCGTCGCCACCCCGTGGGGCTTGAGGAGAACGGCAAGCCCGGCCACGAAATCGTTCGGGTCCGGCACATGGGCCAGCACGTTGTTGGCGACGATCAGGTCGGCCGCGCCGTGCTCGCGGGCAAGTTCCTGCGCGACTGCGCGCGTGAAAAAGCGCACCACCGTCGGCACACCTCGCGCAATCGCCACGCGCGCCACATTCGCGGCCGGCTCGACGCCCAGGCAGGGGATGCCGCGGGCGACGAACTCGTGGAGCAGGTAGCCGTCATTGCTGGCGATTTCGACCACGTGCGAGCCGGCGTCAAGGCGAAGGCGCTCGACCGATGCCGCAACGTAGGCGCGCGCGTGAGCCAGCCAACTGTCCGAATACGAGGAAAAGTAGGCGTAGTCGCCGAACAGCTCGGTCGGCGACACCTGGTGCGGCACCTGCACCAGGAAGCAATGGCCGCAGACCCGGGCGTGGAGGGGATGAAAGGTTTCGGGCGCGTCCAGACGATCCGGTTCGACATGGGTCTGGCACAAGGGCGAGACGCCCAGGTCGACGAAACTCAACTCCAGCGGCGCCGCACACAGGCGGCAAAGTGTTCTGGACACCGGGGCGATCAAAAGGCGCGATGGGTGTTCATTCTACGATCCGAACCCGCCCGGCTGCGATCCGAATCCGCCCGGCCTGCCCGACGGCACTGCCCAGAGCGGCAAACCTCGCGCTTACGGTAAAATCTAGGGTTTTTCGCGGTCCGACGCGCGCATCCCGCGCCTGTTCGAGTCCTGCCCACACCTGCCCCTGGACTGACCATGCCGATCTATGCCTACGCCTGCGAGGATTGCGGGCATGCGCAGGATTTCCTGCAAAAGATTTCCGATCCGCTTATCGATACGTGCCCGAACTGCGCATCGAAGAACTTTCGCAAGCAGCTTACCGCCGCGGGCTTCCAGTTGAAAGGTGGCGGCTGGTACGTGACCGATTTTCGCGACAACGGCAAAAAGGACGCGAAAAAGCCGGCCGACGGCGCCGCGACCAAGGACGATTCCAAGGGCGACGCCAAGAGCGAGGGCGGCGCTTCCGGCTCGGGCGGTGATGCTTCCAAGTCCGACGGCAAGTCCGAGTCCAAGAGCGCCGATGCCGCCAAGCCGAGCACCCCGGCACCGTCCACTGGCGGCGACACCAAAGCCGCCTGAAGATCGTGCCGCGCTTCTCGATTCGCCGCTATTTCGTCGCTGGGCTCCTGGTGTGGCTGCCGTTGGCGGTCACGATCTGGGTCATCCGCTTCCTGATCACGTCATTGGACGGGGTGTTTCCGGATTGGGCGATACCGGATGTCATCCAGCGGCACCACATTCCCGGCGTCGGCGTGGTGGCGGTGTTGCTGCTGGTCTTTGGCACTGGCGTCCTGGTGGCAAATTTCGTCGGCGAACGCCTGGTGCGCTGGTGGGAACTGTTGCTGGCGCGCATTCCCATCGTCCGCACCATCTATTCGAGCGTCAAGCAGGTCTCGGACACCATTCTTTCTCCCAGCGGGCAGGCTTTTCGCAAGGCCGTGCTGGTGCAGTACCCACGCAACGGATCGTGGACCATCGGCTTTCTCACCGGCACCCCAGGGCCGGGGGTGGCCGAACACCTGCCGGGTGAGCATGTCAGCATTTACGTGCCGACCACTCCCAATCCTACTTCCGGTTTTTTCCTCATGCTGCCCAAGCGCGATGTCGTCGAACTGTCGATGAGCGTGGATGCGGCCCTCAAGTACATCGTCTCGATGGGCGTGGTCGCGCCCGGCGGCAAATAGCGGACTCCCCATGCGCACCGACTACTGCGGCAGCATCAACGCGGCCCATCTCGATACCACCGTCACGCTCATGGGCTGGGTCAACACCCGCCGCGACCATGGCGGAGTGATATTCATCGACCTGCGCGACCGCGCCGGGATCGTGCAGGTGGTGTGCAACCCCGGGCGCGAGGCGATGTTCCGCCTGGCCGAATCCGTGCGCAGCGAGTTCGTGCTCAAGGTCGTCGGCCGCGTCGTGCGCCGCGATGTGGCACTCGTCAACCCCAAGCTCGCCTCGGGCGAGATCGAGGTGGTCGCGCACGAACTGGAGGTGCTCAACAGCGCGCTGCCGCCGCCGTTCCAGATGGACGACACCGGCATCAGCGAGACCGTGCGCCTCGAGCATCGTGTGCTGGACCTGCGGCGTCCGGCCATGCAGAAAAATATGCTGCTGCGCTACAAGGTGGCCATGGCGGTGCGCCGCTACCTGGATGGAGAGGGATTTGTCGACATCGAGACGCCGATGCTGACGCGCTCCACCCCGGAGGGCGCGCGCGACTACCTGGTGCCTTCGCGCGTGCATGACGGCATGTTCTTCGCGCTGCCGCAATCGCCGCAACTGTTCAAGCAGATGCTCATGGTGGCTGGCTACGACCGCTACTACCAGATCACCAAGTGCTTTCGCGACGAGGACCTGCGTGCCGACCGCCAGCCCGAGTTCACCCAGATCGACTGCGAGACCTCGTTTCTGGACGAGGTGGAGATTCGCGCGATCTTCGAGGGCATGTTCCGCTCGGTGTTCAAGGAGGCCATCGGCGTGGACCTGCCCGCGCTGCAGGTGCTGCCGTTCGCCGAGGCGATCGCCTTGTACGGCTCGGACAAGCCCGACCTGCGCGTGACGCTCAGGTTCACCGAACTCACCGACGCCATGAAGGAGGTCGCCTTCAAGGTCTTCAGCGGTCCAGCCAATACTGCCGGGGGGCGGGTCGCCGGCCTGCTGGTCCCGGGCGGCGCGGCCTTGACGCGCGGCGAGATCGACGCCTATACCGAGTTTGTCAAGATCTACGGGGCCAAGGGCCTGGCCTACATCAAGGTCAACGATGTCACGCGGCTCGATGAGACCGGCCTGCAGTCGCCAATCGTCAAGAACCTCTCGCCGGCGGCGCTGGCCGCGATCATCGAGCGCACCGGCGCCAGGTCGGGCGACCTGGTGTTCTTCGGTGCCGACCGCGCCAAGGTTGTCAACGATGCCCTCGGCGCGCTGCGCGCACGAATCGGCCATGAGAAGGGACACCTTTCCGGAGAGGCCTGGAAGCCGCTCTGGGTGGTCGATTTCCCGATGTTCGAGTACGACGACGGTGAAAAGCGCTGGAACGCGATGCATCATCCGTTCACCGCGCCCAAGGACGGCCACGAGGAGCATCTGGCCGTCGATCCCGGGCGCGCTGTCGCCAAGGCCTACGACCTGGTGTTAAACGGCTGGGAAATGGGCGGCGGGTCGGTGCGTATCCATCGCGCGGACGTGCAAAGCAAGGTCTTTGCTGCCCTCGGCATCGGCGCCGAGGAAGCCGAGGCCAAGTTCGGCTTCCTGCTCGATGCACTCAAGTACGGTGCGCCGCCGCACGGTGGCATCGCCTTCGGCCTGGATCGACTGGTTACCATGATGACCGGTGCAGAATCGATCCGCGACGTGATCGCCTTCCCCAAGACCCAGCGCGCCCAGTGCCTGCTGACCGAGGCGCCTTCCGAGGTCGATGAGCGACAACTGCGCGACTTGCATATTCGCTTGCGCAATCCCAAGCCGGCTGCCGCGACCTAGGTGTTGCAGGTTTGCCGCGGTCGCGGGGCCGCGCATCCTAGAACAATGTCATGAAACCTCGCCATGGGTTACCCTAGGCGTCCGTGAACCAAGGTGGCCCCAGGTTTTTTCGCCCACCCACTCCTTGTCAGCGTATCTGATCGCCGACGTCCGGGTCGTCAACCGGCAGAAGTTTGACCTCGCCCGTGCGCCGATCCGCGCGTTCCTCGAGTCGCACGGCGGTGTCTATCTTGCGCACGGGCAGGAGCCCGAGGTTGTCCAGGGCGGCTGGCACCCGCAACGCATGATGTTGGTTGAGTTCCCCTCGCGGGAAAGTGTCGATGGCATGTTCGCCACGCGCGAATTCGGCGAAATGCGCGACACGCTGGTCAACATGGCCATGTTCGACATCGTCGTCGTCGACGGCATCACCGCATCGCGCTATGCGGGCGAGCACCCCGCTCCGGTCTACGCGGTGTCCGACATGCGTATCGTGAACCGCGCCGTTTTTGACGACTACCGGGTGCAGATTCATCGCGCCATGCGCGAACATCAGGGGCGCTATCTGGTGCTGACCGACGAGCCGACCACGGTGGCTGGAAACTGGACTCCACCGCACCTGACGATCATGGAGTTTCCCAGCCGCGGCGTGGCGATCGCCGCCTACACCGCCTCGCGCTACCAGGAGGCGCGCGAGCGCGGCAACAACGCCGCCATGATCGATATGGTGCTCTTGGCCGGTGGTCCGGTGGTGGCTGCCGCATAGCCGGCTGGCGTCGCCATGGCAGGGTTGGTCGTTATGGTGTACAAGATACCGATCTCGGTGCTGGTCGTGATTCACACCCCGCAGCTGGAGGTGCTGGTGCTGGAGCGCAAGAATGCCCCTGGCTTCTGGCAGAGCGTGACCGGCAGCCTGGATCGCGAGGACGAACCGCTTGCCGACGCGGCCAGACGCGAGGTTGCCGAGGAGACCGGCATCGACGCGAACGGACCCGGGCACCGCCTGCTTGACTGGCACCAGGTCAATCGCTACGAGATCTACAAGCGCTGGGTGAGCCGCTACGCCCCCGGCGTGACGCACAACACCGAGCACGTGCTGGGCCTGACCGTTCCCGCGCGGGTCGTGCCGGTGTTGACCGAGCACCTGGCCTACGAATGGCTGCCGTGGCGGGACGCGGCCGAAAAGTGCTTCTCCTGGAGCAACGTCGAAGCGATTCGCGCGCTGCCCGGACACCTCGGCTAAGATCGCCCGCACTTTGACCTTCGGAGGCGCGGCATGAGAAAAGTCGAGATCAGCGACGAGCGCATTCTCAATTCGGACATCTTCGACGAGAAGGATGGCGTGCGCGCCGTGCGCGAGGACCTTGGCACCTGGCACGAGGCCGGGCGCGACCTGCCCATCTATCGCCGCTGCGACGTGCTGGTGGTCGGCGGCGGCCCTTCGGGCACTGCGGCAGCTGTGGCGGCGGCGCGTGAGGGCGCGCGGGTCGTGCTGCTGGAACGCTACAACCACCTGGGCGGGCTTTCCACCGGCGGCCTGGTGATCTGGATCGACCGCATGACCGACTGGCAGGGCGAACTGGTGATCCGCGGCCTGGCCGAGGAACTGCTGGGAAGATTGCCGCCGGAGGCGATCGCCGGTCCGGATCGCGAGTTGTGGGGGTCGCGCGACCCCGCCAGCGCGGCGCATTGGGCGCAGCGCACCGCTGCATATCACGGCGTGGTGACCTGGTCGCCGACCATCGACCCGGAGCGCCTGAAGCTCGTCTCGCAGGAGTTGCTGCTCGAAGCGGGCGTGACCCTGGCGTTTCATTCCTGGGCCTGCCTGCCCATCGTCGAAGCGGGTGCGGTGCGCGGCGTGACTTTCGAGTCCAAGGAGGGCCGCATGGCCCTGATGGCGCGCGTGGTGATCGATGCCACCGGTGACGGCGACCTCTTCGCGCGCGCCGGAGCCGAGTTCGAGGATGACATTGAGGAAGGCGACATCCACCACTGCATGAACACGGCCTGGCTCTTCGGCGGTGTGGACATGAAAAAGTGGATCGCGTTTCGCAGCGGCGAACCGCAGGCCTGCGCGGCGTTCATGGAGCGCGGGCGTGCCGAATTGACGCTCTTCGAGCGCCCCTTTGTCTCGTGGCGCGACGACATCGCCCTCTTCATGGGGCCGCGCCAGTCCGGTTATTCGGGTCTCGACGTTGACGACCTGACCGCGGTGGAGGTGCGCTCGCACCGCGCGATGGACGCGCACCTGGCCTTTTATCGTCGTCATGCGCCGGGATTCAAGAACGCCTATCTCATGCTCTCGGCCCCGCAGCTCGGGGTGCGGCATACGCGACGCTTGAAGGGCACCGGCGCGGTGTTGCGCAGCGACTGGCCGCGCGGAGTGCCGCACGCCGACGAGATCGGCGTGTCGCCCGCGGTGTCGCCCAGGTTTCCCAACATCTCGATCCCCTACGGATCGCTGGTGCCTGCGCGCCTGGACGGATTACTTGCCTGCGGGCGGCACATTTCCTGCGACCGCAACTCCCACGGCTTCATGCGCGAAATCCCGCAGTGCTGGATCACGGGCCAGGCGGCAGGCGTCGCTGCGGCTCTGGCTGTGGCTGCCGGAGTTGAACCACGGGCGGTCGACCTTGATCGATTGCAGGCGGCGCTCCTGCGTCAGGGCGCAATGCTGCGCGCGACTTCGGGTTCGCGTGCGGCACTCAGTGCGCAAGCCGCCTGATGGACAGGGGCATGGCGCGAGCAAGGCGTTGTTGCGGATCGCGCTAGCGCCCCGGATTGCAGGCGTTCGCCTTCGCGGCCGCTTTCGTGCGCCGTTGAACGGCGGGTTGCGTTCGTATCGGCTCAGCGTGCCATGAAGGCGCGAATCGCATCGGCCGCCTTGGTGATGCCGATGACGCCATCCAGATGCCCGCGGTCGCCCTCCAGGACAAACACTTCCGCAGCACCGCCCTGGGCACGAAAGCGCGTCGCCGCCTTCTGACTCATTTCGGGCGGAAAGATGAGGTCCGACGAAGCCGGCACGAAGAGGATCTTCGCCCTGATGCGGCCGATCTCGTCTTCCACGTTGAAGAGCTGGTTGGCCTTGGCCATGTAGATCTTGTTGTTGGCATCGGTTGTCCTGGCGCGTGCCAGGCCGGTCTTGTTGAGTACGTCCTCGATCTGGAAGAGGTGGTTGCGGTCGGCGCCGGGCTTTTTCGCGTCGTCGGCGAGCTTGTAGCCGAAGGCCTTTTCGGCCCAGCCCCAGTGCCCGGCCGTGAGCGTGACGGTCTTGAGCGCCTCGGCGATGCCGGCCAGAGGCTCGGCGCGACCGTAGTAGTCGCCGCTGTTCCAGTTCGGGTCGAGCTTGATCGGCGCGACCCACAGGTCGAGGAGTCCGATGACCCACGGCGAGATCGAGAAGCCCGGGCCGATGACGTGAATCACGCGCTCGACCTGATCGCCGTAGAGCACGCCCCACTCCATCGCCTGGATCGATCCGCCAGAAGCGCCGGCCACGGCCTTGAACTTCTTCACCCCCAGCGTATCGGTCAGCGCCTTGTGCACCCGCACGGAGTCGCGCATCGAGATCACCGGGAAGCTCAGTCCGTAGGGGCGGCCGGTCTCCGGGTTGATCGACGAGGGCCCGGTGGTGGTCGTCATCGGGTCCTTGGTGTTGAGGTTGGAGAGTGTGTCGGCCGAGATCACGAAATAGCGGTCCGTGTCGATCGGCTTGCCCGGCCCGATGATGCTGTTCCAGTAGCCGGGTGCGGGGTCGCTCTCTTTGTACTTGCCGGCGGCGTGCGAATTGCCCGAATAGAAGTGCGCGATGAATACCGCGTTGTCGCCGGCCGCGTTGAGCGTGCCGTAGGTCTCGTAGCCGACTTTCACGTCGCGGATCGTGCGCCCGCCGACCGTCGTGTAGGACGGCAGCGAGAAGACCTTCTTCTCGACCGGCTTGTCGTATGCAAACAGCGCCGGCGGGCTGAGCGTCAGGAGTGCGGCGATGACGATGGCGAGGATGCGCATATTCTTTCTCTCCCTGTGGTCGGATGCGTGGGTTCCCGGATGTGCCGGAAGCGGGCCGTATTATGCGGTGCTCTCACATCTGCCGGAACTGCTCCGCGAACACCCGGCTTACCGCGACGGCATCCGAACGGCCGCGGATCTTCAGCTTCACCCGTCCGGCATCGTCGCGTATCGCGGCTTCGACGTGATCGAGATTGACCACGGCGCCGCGGTGCACCTGGCGAAAGCGCTCTGTGGGCAGCTGCGCCAGCAAATCCTTAAGCGGAGTGCGAATCAGGAACTCGGCATCGCGGGTCAGGACGGCGGTGTATTTCTCATCCGAGCGAAACACGGCGACCTCGTCGATGGGTAGCATGCGAACGGTGTTGCCGGTGCCGGCACGGATGTGCTTGAGCGGCGCCTGGGCGGGCGCAGCGGGTGCTTCAAGGAGGCGTCCCAGGCGCTCGGCAAGCGCGGCCATGTTTCCCATGGGTGCGGCGAGCTGGCTGCGCAGACGCGCCACGCAGCGATCCAGGCGCGCCGGATCGACCGGCTTTTGCAGGTAATCGAGCGCGGCCAATTCGAAGGCCTTGAGCGCGAATTCATCGTAGGCGGTGACAAAGACCAGGAGAGGCGCGTGCATGCCGGGATCCAGGCGGTCGGCAAGTTCGGCGGCGACCTCCAGGCCGGTCATGCCGGGCATGCGGATGTCGAGGAACACGACATCGGGACCCTCGCGCTCGATCAATGCGAGCGCTTCGACGCCGTTGGGCGCGATTCCGGCAATGGACAGTTCCGGCCAGGCGCGCGCAAGCGCCGCCGCGAGGCTCTCTGCCAGGAGCGGCTCGTCTTCGGCAATGACGGCGCGCGGGTTCATGCAAGCTCCGCTGAGGCGGGCAAGCGCAGGGTTGCACGTACGCCGCTCCCCTGCGACTCCAGGGCCAGAGAGGCCTTGTTGCCGAAGGCAGCCGCAAGACGTTCGCGCACGTTAGCGAGTCCGACACCACCTCCGGCGTCGGTCGAATTGCTCGCCGGTTGGACCAGGCCCAGGCCGTCATCATCGATCGTGACGACCAGGACATCGGCGTCGCGGCGCGCGGCGACGCGTACGCTACCGCCGGCGACCTTTGGTTCCAGGCCGTGGCGGATCGCGTTCTCGATCAGGGGTTGCAGGAGCATCGGCGGCAGTCGTATCGAACCCAGCTGCGCCGGCAGGTCGAGTTCAAAAGCCAGGCGCGAACCCATGCGCACGGCGAGAATTTCCAGATAGGCGCGTGCCAGCGCGAACTCCTCGGCAAGAGTCGTTTCGCCCGAGCGCGTGGCAGCGAGGCTGGCGCGCAGGTAGCGGTCCAGGTGGGTCAGCATCTTTTGTGCGCGTGCCGGGTCGGCGCCGATCAGCACCTGCAGATTGGCGAGCGTGTTGAACAGAAAATGCGGCTCGATTTGTGCGGTCAGCAGTTTCAGGCGTGCTTCGGTGGCAAGTTTTTCTGCGGCGGCGACATGCTCGCGCGTCCAGAAGTAGTAGGTGCCGGCGAATCCGGCCGCCACGGTCAAGGCAATGAAGCCGATGCCGACATGGCTGCCAAGCGCAAAAGGCTGTCCAGGCATGCCCAGTATCCAGCCGCCGAGCATGCTGCCCAGCAGCCAGGCAATCGTGGAAGCGACGATGACCAGCGCGATCATGGGGACGAGCCGCGGCGGGCCCATCGGCCACAGGCGCCGCCTGGGACCGTCGATCAGCGCGTAGGTGAGAAGGCCGATGCAATGGCTGAACACCATGTTTTGCAGCAGCGGTTCGTGGCCGAACGCATGCAGCGTCAACGCGATCGCGCTGTTGAGCACGAGGGTCGCGATGACCATGCTGCCGACCGACAGCCGCGGCGTTGCGTTCATCGGAAGCGTCTCCATCGGCATGAAGCTTAAACCAGCGTTCAGCCGTAGTTGAAGGGGATGTGGCGCTTCCAGATCGCGGTCTGGATCACCGCGAAGATCGCGAGCATGGCCAGACCGAGCGCGCCGCCTATGCCGACTACGCCCGCGACGCGCAGGACAAGGACCAGAACGAGCAGAGCGGCCAGCGCGAGCTGGTAGCTGCGCGGCAGGGCGCAAGTAGGGGCAGGGAGTTTCATGACGATGCCTTTCAGGCCAAGCCGAGGGAGGACCAAAGCATGCGCCCGAGCAGGCGCTGCGGTAGCAACGTGAAAAGCCCGCTGATAACGAGGGCGCCGATGTACAGGGCAGCCATGGTCTTGCGGTGTGCCGAGAAGCGACCGGTGGCCGCGAAAAACACCCCGCCCGCCAACGCGAAAATCGTGAAGAGCGAAAGGCCGTGGATCCACGAATATGAGCCGCTGCTCTTGATCCAGAAGCTCGAAACCGCGGTGACCAGCATCAAGGCCACCCAGATGCGCCCTGCCAGTCGATGCCTGGAATCGCCCTTGCGGCGCAGGAAGACCAGGGCGCCGACGCCCAGGGCGGCGAG
>JBJXGS010000023.1:0-13657 GCA_046160545.1 Burkholderiales bacterium | reverse complement strand
TTCCGGCCGCGCCGAGGTGGACACCAACGCCAGAGCGGCAACCCGCCCGGGTGCGCGGCGCATGATCTCCAGCGCGATGTAGCCGCCCAGCGAGAATCCGGCCACGCAAAAGCGTTGCGGCATGCCGGCCACGGCCGCATCGGCCAGCGCAGCCATGCTGTCGTGCGCCGAGACGTCGGCGACGCGCATGTCGGCGCTGTCCGACAACCCTGCCGTGACGGCGCGCCAGACGCGGTCCGTGTTGAGGGTGCCGGGGATCAGCAACAGCGGCGTGCGGGTCATGCCTTCTCCATGGTGGCGGCGCGCTCACGCAGCACGCGCTTCAATATCTTGCCCACCGGGTTGCGCGGCAGGGCATCGACCTGCATCAGGCGTTCCGGCAGTTTGTAGACGGCGATGCGCTTGTCGTTACGCAGGAAGTCGGTGAGTTCGGCCAGTGTCAGGGGTGCGCCGTCGCTTACGGCCACGCAGGCGCAGACGCGCTCGCCCAGGACGTCGTCGGGGTAGCCGACCACCGCCGCTTCCTGCACCCGTGGGTGGGCCAGAATAAGGTTCTCGATCTCCTCGGAGGAGATGTTCATGCCGCCGCGGATGACCAGGTCCTTGGAGCGACCGACGTAGCGGTAGTACTGCTTGTCATCACCGCCGATTTCGAACAGGTCGCCGCTCCTGTAATAGCCCTGGTCGTCGAAGGCGCGCGCGGTCATTTCCGGCGCGTTGTAGTAGCCCGAGAAAATCGTCGGACCGGAAAAGCGCAACTCGCCGGCGCGTCCCGGAGTGTGGATATCGGCCCCGGTCTCCAGGTCGACCAGGCGGGTCTTGATCTTGCGCGAGGTGGAGACCGACCATTCGTAACCCGCCACTCCGGCGCGCGGAAAGAAGCGGGCGCGCACGCCGGGGTCGGGCACGTCAGAGGGCGCGCCGGTGAGGCTGGCGCCCTCGTTGGAGCCGAAGTAGTTGACGATGGCCACGCCGTGCTTCTCTGCAAATCCCTTGACCATCCATTCCGAGAGCGGTGCGGCGCCGGAACCGATCCTGGCCAGGCGCTTGAAGTCGATGCCTGCCAGGAGTTCCGGGCGTTGCAGCAGCTGGTTGAGGATGGCCGGTGCCGCGACGGTGTATTCGATCGCTTCGTCGCGCAACTGCGCAAGGAAGATTTCCAGATTGAAGGGCTGGTGCTGAATGACGGTGCCGGCCAACTCCAGCCAGGCCGCGAAATTCGTCGACAACCCCGCCATGTTGACCAGCGGGAAGGGGTTGAGCAGGCGGCAGCCCGGTGCGAGCTGCGCACCCTCGATGATCGCCGGGGCGACGATGAGCCACTCGTTGTGGCTGCGCGGCACGCCCTTGGGAGTCGCCTCGGTACCGGAGGTCCAGCACACCGAGAAGACATCGTTGGCAGTAACGGGCGCGCGCGCGACAGCGGCCGCGACTCGCTCGGGATCGCCGGCCTCATCCAGCGCGCGCTGCAGGTCGATCGCACCCGACGGCAGGTCGCTGCCCCAGGCGAATACCTGTCGCAGCGCCGGGTGGCGCGCCGCGAGGGCGCCGAACATCGTCGCATGCGCGTGGCGGCCGATGCGCGCAAAGGTGATCGCGGCGCGCGCGCGCGTGGTGGCGAGCACATGGTCGAGCTCGTGTTCGCGGTACTGGACCGGCACCGGCGAGACGATCACCCCCAGGCGTGCACAGGCGAGGTAGGTGATGTACTGCTCGACCCCGTTGGCGAGCTGCACGACGACGATGTCGTCCTTGGCAAGCCCATGGTCCAGGAGGACCTGCGCCATGCGTGTGACCTTGTCGGCGAGTTCGGCATAGGTCAGGCGCCGCGGCGCGCCGTCGGCGAAGTCGGTGCGGTTGCACGCGTCGGCCACCGCGAGGCGTTCCGGGTGCGCTGCCGCGTTGGTGCGAAACAGGTCGTCGAGCGTGCGCCGGCCCCACCAGCCGCGCTCGGTATAGAGATCGATCTTTTCCTGCGGAACCAGGATCACGGGTGTTGCTGCCGTTACGGAGGTGCGCGAGATAACTTGCACTATTAGACGGATAGTACTAGACTCGATCCGTCATTGACAAGGCGGAGTCTGCACCATGCCGGGAATTCGGATCCCGCAGGAGCTGCTGGCGCGTGGCAGGCGGGGCCGCCGTGCCCTCGCGGCAGGTGTCGCCGCGCTGCTTGTCTTTTGCGGACTGAGCAATGTCGTCGGCGCCCAGTCGGCATTTCCCTCGCGTCAGCTACGCATCATCATCCCCTTTACTGCCGGCGGGACCAATGACATCCTCGCACGCCTGATCGCACCACGCCTGGGCGAGGCGCTCGGGCAGTCGGTGGTGGTCGACAATCGCCCGGGCGGCAACACCGTGATCGCCTCGCAGGCCCTGCTTGCCGCGGAGCGTGACGGTCATACCCTGCTCCTGCCGGGCAATTCGCACGTCCTGGTGCCGCATTTGTCGAAGGCGCCGTTGCCCTTTCATTCGGTGAACGACTTTGTGCCGGTCGCGAGTCTCGCGCGCACCGGTCTGTTCCTGGTCGTGGGGCCCTCGGTGAACGCCCCGACTCTGGCTGAATTCATCGCGCAGGCGCGCGCCCGCCCGGGCGCACTCAACAGCGCCGCACCGGGCGGCTCGATCAACCAACTCGCCACTGAGATCTTCAACGGTCTGGCCGGGGTGAAATTGCTGCACATTCCCTACAAGGGTTCAGCCCCGGCGGTGGTCGATGTGATGGGCGGCCAGGCCGACCTGTCGTTTCAGACGCCGGCGACAGTGATCGGCAACGTGCGGGCCGGCAAGCTGCGCGCGCTGGCCATTTCGGGCGATGCTCCCTTCGCCGATCCGCGCGTGCCGACCTTCACGCAGGCCGGCCTGGCCGGATTCGATGTCGGCCTGTGGTTCGGCCTGCTCGCGCCGGGCGGCACGCCGAGGGCGGCGATCGACCGCCTCAACACCGAGATCGGCCGCATCATCGCTGCGCCGGAGTTTCGCGAACGCATCGCGGCCCAGGGACTTGAAGTACTTGTGTCAACGCCAGAGCAGTACGGCGCCATGCTTAAGGCCGAGCACGATCGCTTTGCACGCGTCGTCAAGGCGGCCGGGATCGTGCCGGAGTAGCCATGGCGCGGCGCGCATGCATTGCCAACATCGCGCGGCTCAACGCGCTCATGGACGCGGCGGGACTTGACGCCCTGGTGCTGCGCTCCGGCCAGAACTTCACCTACCTGTCCGGTGTGGTGTACCCGGGCACATTGCAGCGTCACGTCGATCTTGCCGATTCGACGCGTCCGGTAGTGCTGGTCTGGCCGCGCAAGGGGCGGCCGGTGATCGTGGCCAACAAGATCGCCGCGGGGCTGGCCGAACGCGATGGCTGGATCGACGACATCGTCCTCTACGAGGCCTACGTCGACTCGCCGCAGGAAAAACTGGCTCAGGTGCTCAACGACATGGGTCTGGCACGCGCCGCGGTCGGTTTCGAAAAGGACTATTTCAGCGCGGCGCATTGGCAGGCGATCGAAAAGCGCCTGCCGTACTTGCGCATGAGCGAGTGCACCGACCTCATGGATCGCGTGCGCTGGATCAAGACCGAGCCCGAGGTGGCGCTCATCCGCCGCGGCGCCGATATGCTCGACGACGCCTACCTCGAGGCCTTCGGTCGCATTCGCGCCGGCGACACCGAGCGCAAGGTTCACGCCGACATGATGGGCGTGTGCCTGCGCATGGGGTTCGAATGGGCGCATGGCATCCTCAACGTGTTTCGCAACACTGTCCCATACGGCGGAGAAAGCGACATGGTCATCGAGCGGGGCGACGCCATCCGCACCGACTATGTCGCCTACCTTCTGGGCTACCCCGGCCACCAGTCGCGCACGGTCATCGTCGGCCCCCCGTCGCCGGAACAGTGCCGCGACTACGCGATCAACCTCGACGTGCATCGCCGCGTGATCGACCGCTGTCGCGCCGGGCAGAACGTGCACGACCTATGGGCCTTCACGATGGGCGAGTACCGCAAGGCGGGCTGGCCGGATCATCACATGCTCATTGGCCACGGCGTTGGGCCCTGGTGGCATCAGCAGGAACCGATCTTGAGACGCAAGAGCGAGCACGTACTCGAGGCAGGCATGGTGCTGGCCCTGGAACCGCACGTCAACTTCTGGCACGTGCAGGACATGCTGCTGGTCACCGATGGCGCGCCGGTCCTGCTGTCGCCGAAATTCAATACCGATGAAGCCTACGTCGCGGACCCTTGATGGGCGCGTCATGCCGATGCGGCGCTCGGGCGGAGCGCCGGCATCGCCCGCGCCGCCGCGCGTCGCCCACCACCTGCGTGCGACATCGCTCAATCGCGCACTCGACGTGCTGGGTGACTGGTGGACCCAGCGCATCCTGCGCGAAAGCTTCCTCGGAGTGCGCAACTTCGAAGCCTTCCAGGCCGCGCTGGGCCTGCCGCGCCAGACCCTGAGCACGCGCCTGAAGGCCCTGGTCGCACACGACATCGTCTCGACCGAACGCGGCGGGTATCGACTCACCGAACGCGGGCGCGACCTCTATCCCTGGGCGCTGATGGTCTGGGAGTGGACGCGCAAGTGGGGTGGTCAGGCCGACGGGCGCCATCCGCCGGGTCTTACCCACGCGGTCTGCGGAAAATCGATGCGGCCGCTTTTCGCCTGTGCCCACTGCGGCGAAGGCGTTGCGTTGCGCGACGTGGATGTACACGATGCGCCTGGCGTGCGCCTCCTGCCTGCCGCGGGCGCGGCCGGGCAACGCCGCTGGGCGGCTGGACGTTTCGTGCTGGACGCGCGCGAGGGCGCGCGCCATAGCGCCTTCGTCACTGCAGACCGCTGGTCGCACCTGATCCTCTCGGCGGTTTTTCTGGGCTGTCGCAGCTTCGACGTGCTGGCGCGCGAGACCGGCGCGGCAAGCAACGTCCTCGCGCACCGCCTTAGCGTGCTGGTTTCCGCCGGCTTCCTGGAAAAACGCCGCGCCGTCGACGACGGCCGGCGCTTCGACTACGCGCTGACCGATCGCGGGCGCGATGTCTATCCGCTCACCATCACCCTGGTGCAGTGGGCTGACCGCTGGCTGCCCGTGCGCGGTGGCGCGCCGATGCGCCGCACGCACCGTGCCTGCGGCGCGGACTTTCGTGCGCACGTGATCTGTTCCTGTTGTCGTGGCGAGCTCTTGCCGCGCGATGTTCGTTTTCAACGGCCGGCGCCTTGAGCCCGGTCAATCAACTGTTCGTTGCAAAGGAGAAATGCGATGGCCGAGATGGTGCTTGATGAAGTGACTGGCGATCTGCCGCCGGTCCTGCGCGGCGGCTTCGAGCCGGTGACCGAAGAACTCAGCGTCGATCGCCTCGAGGTCATCGGTGAGGTGCCCGCTGACCTGAACGGCGCCTATTTCCGCAATGGCCCGAACCGGCGTTTCGCGGCCGAAGGTCGCTATCACTGGTATGACGGCGACGGCATGCTGCATGCAGCCTACTTCGACCGCGGCCGGGTCAGTTATCGCAACCGCTGGGTGCGCACCGCGCCTTTTGCCGAGGAAGTCGCCGCTGGCCGGGCGCTGTGGAAGGGATTGCGCGAGTCGCCGCGCAAGGACAGGCCGGACATGCCGGTCAAGAACACCTCCAACACCGATGTCAAATTCCACAACGGCAAGCTGGTGACCATGTGGTACTTAGCCGGTGGCATGTATCACGTCGACCCCTGGACGCTTGAGACCCTGGGCCCGGTCAACTTCGCCGGCGCGCCGGATCTGCGTGCCTCGGCACACTCCAAGGTCGACGAGCGTACCGGCGAGTTCCTTTATTTCGATTATTTCAAGGAAGCGCCGTACATGGAGTACGGCGAGGTGAGTGCCGACGGCCGGCTGACCAACCGCATCCCGGTCGCACTGCCCGGGCCGCGCCTGCCGCACGACATGGCGTTTACCGAGAACTACGCGATCCTGCACGACTTTCCCCTGACCTACGACCCCGAGGCGCTCAAGACCGGACGCCATCGCTTGAAGTTCTATCCTGACTGGCCGTCGCGCTTTGCGGTCGTGCCGCGCCACGGCAACGCCTCGCAGATCCGCTGGTTCGAGGCCGACCCGGCCTACATGCTGCACGTGGTCAACGCCTGGGAGGAAGGACCTCCGGAACGGCGCGAGATCGTCATGGTGGGTACACCGTTTCGTCTGCCCAGGGACCTGCATGGCAACATCGAGGCGGAGAAGTTCGCGCGCGCCTGGTCGACCATGCAGCACCGCGACTACCTGACCTACGAGTGGCGTTTTCACATGGCCACCGGCAAGACCACCGAACGCATCATCGACGACACCTTCTGCTGCGAGTTTCCGATGATCGACAGCGGCCGGCAGGGCTTAAAGACCCGTTACGCGTACGCGATCAACATGGTGCGCGGCAGCCTCAATCAGCCGCGCTTCGCGGGACTGGCCAAGTACGATTTCGAATCAGGCGTGATCCAGGCCTATAGCGAGGGCCGCGACTTCTTCTACAACGAGGCGCCCTTTGCACCGGCTGACAAGCAGGAGACCGAGGATCACGGCTATGTCGTGAGTTTCGTCTGGAATGCCCGTGATTCCCGCTCGGAATTGCAGGTCTTCAATGCGCGCGAGTTCGGGCGCGGGCCGGTGGCACGCGTCCTCATGCCGCAGCGGGTGCCCAATGGCTTCCACGCCACCTGGGTGACGGCCGAGCGTTTGCGTACGGGCAAGTAGACTGCGGATTGCGTCCCGTTCTTGCAGAGGAATGAACCCCGTCCGATGGCAAACGTACTGGCACTGACCGGCAGCCTGCGCGCCAGGTCCTACAACCTGGCCGCCCTCAAGGCGGCACAGGAACTCTTGCCCGCGGGCATGCAAATGACAATCGCGGACTACGCGCTGGTGCCGCTGTACAACCAGGACGTGCAGGACCAGGCAATGCCACCGGCGGTGACGCAGTTGCGCGACGCCATCCTGGCGTCCGACGGGCTCCTTGTCGCCAGCCCCGAATACAACTTTTCGGTCTCTGGCGTACTCAAGAACGCCATCGACTGGCTTTCGCGCACCAACCCGCAGCCGTTCAAGGACAAGCCGGTGGCGATCCTCTCGGCCACTGCCGGCCCGGTCGGCGGCGCGCGCAGCCAGTACGAGTTGCGCAAAATCCTTGGCTGCCTGGACGCACTGGTGTTGGCAAAGCCCGAAGTCTTCATCGGCAGCTGCGTGTCCCGCTTCGATGCGGACCTTAAACTCACCGATCCGGCCACGCGCAAGATCATGGGTGACCAGATGGTCGCCTTTGCCGCGTGGATCGACAGATTCTCCAAGCGTTGAGCCGTGATATCCCAAGACCAGAACAGGAGGCAACATGAGATTGACTCGCATCGCCGCAACCGCACTGACAACGCTGGCCCTGGCCGGCGCCTCGCCGGTATTTGCTCAGAACACCATCCGCATCGGCATGATCACCGACCGCGTCGGCCCAGCCAAGCCTTATGCCGAACCGGTGGCCAACGGCGCGATTTACGCCGTGCGCGAACTGAATGCACGCGGCGGCATCCTCGGGCGTCAGATCGAACTCCTGGTGGAGGATGACCAGGGGCGCCCCGACGTTTCGGCCACGGCGGCACGCAAGCTGGTTGACGCTGGCGCGGCGTTCATTCTCTCGGTATCGCTGACCCCGGCGACCCAGCAGGCGCAGTCGGTGACACTCGAGACCCGCGTCCCGCACATGACGCCGTCCAACAGCGGTGACACGCTGACCACGCAGATCAACAACCCGAACTTCTGGCAGACCGGGCCGCTCGGCTCTACCCAGATCGCGACCCTGCTCGCGTTTGCGCGCAACAAGAACTACAAGCGCGTAGCACTGGTGACCGACAACTCCGACCTGGGGCAGCTTATCAACCGCTTTTTCAAGGGTGGGCTGGAGAAGGCAGGCATCCAGGTGGTAGCCGAAGAGGTCGTACCGCGCGGCTCGACCACGGCCGAGCCGCAGATGCAGAAGGTGCGCGCGGCCAACCCCGACGCCCTCTTCATGACCGGCGTGCTGACTCCGGAAAACGTCCTGATCCTGCGCGCCCATCGGCAAATGGGTCTCAAGGCGCCCATTCTTGGTAATTACAACCTCTCGGTGCCGCAGTACACGGCGGTGGCCAAGGGCCTGCTGGACGGGGTCACCTTCGTCGACGCCTTCGACCCGGCGCGGCCAGAGGTGCGGCGCTTCCTCGAGGGCTACCGCAAGGAGATGAAGGAGGAAGCCTACAACCTGAACGGCTACGGCTACGACGGCATCATGATGGTGGCCGACGCGATCCGTCGCGCCGGCGGCACCGACCGCGACAAGGTACGCGAGGCGATGCAGGCGACGCGTGGCTTCGTGGGTGTCATGGGAGCAGCCGGCTCCGCGTATGGATTCGCGGATGGCCGGCGCACGGGATTCGACACCAACGGCATGGTCGTGCGCGTCTATGAGGGTGACACCCAGGGCAAGGTGGTTCACGTAGGCTCCAAGTAGCCCCGCAAGGTCGGGACATCGGGGCTGTGTCCAAGGCTCCGCCGGCCTGATTGTCACCGCCCGCGATGACCGATTTTCTCGAGCTTGTTGTCAGCGCGACGGCCAGCGGTTGCATCTACGCGCTGGTCGCGCTGGCTTACCTGTTGATGACCCGGCCCACCGGCATCATCAACTTCGCCGTCGGCGAGTGGGCCATGCTCGCCGCCTTTGGCGGCTTTCTCGCACTCTCGAAGTTCAACCTGCCCTATGCGGCTGGACTCATGCTGGTGGTGGCGGGCATGGCCGTGATCGGCATGGGCACCGAACGCCTGACGGTGCGCCCGCTGGTCGAAAAGGGCGCACCGCCGCTGGCGCCCATCCTGGCCCTGCTAGGCATGCTGGTGGTATTTCGCGAGTTGGTGTCACTCAGCTTCGGCCCGGACCCCCATCCGGTGCCACCGGCGTTCGGCTTCGGGCGTTTCGAGATCGGGCTTCTCGCCGGATCACGGCAGAGCTTTTTCATCATCGGTCTGACTTTTGCGGTGTTCGCCGGCGCATGGGCGTTTTTCGAGCGTACGCTGGCCGGGCGGGTATTCGAGGCGGTCGCGCTGGACCGCCGCGCCGCGGCGCTGATGGGCATCAACCTGTCACGGGTCACTGCGGCGTCCTTCGCCGCCGGCGCCGCGGTTGCCGGGCTGGCCGGGGCGCTGGTCGCACCCAACGTCTCGGCGCATTTCCTGATGGGCCTGCCGCTTGCCATCCAGGGTTTCACGGCGTTGGTGATCGGCGGGGTGGGGCGGGTCGAAGGCGCGCTCCTGGGCGGACTGATCCTGGCGTTTGCCGAACAGATGACCGTTCGCTACGCACCGGTACCCCCGGGGCTGGCGATGGGCGTGCCGCTGCTGTTCCTGATCGTGTTTCTGCTGATCCGCCCGCAGGGCCTGCTCAAGCCGCGCGAGGCGCGCGCATGAATGCCTGGTCGCGCTACCTGGTCGTCGCGGTGGCGCTCGCGGCGCTGGCTTTTGTGCTGGGCTCCTACCAGACCGATGTCTATCGCAAACTGCTGTTGTGGATCACGCTCGCGCTGTCGTACAACTTTCTGTTCGGTGTCGCCGGCCAGGTAGCGTTCTCGCATTTCACCTTTTACGGAATCGGCGCGTATGCGATCGTGATCCTGATGTTCAAGGTCGGCCTGCCGCTGGCCTTTGCTGCACCACTCGGTGTTGCGCTGTGCGTGGCGCTGGCACTGGCGGTGGCGATCCCTGCGACGCGGCTCGAGGGGTTTTACCTTGCACTTGCGACGCTGGCTTTCGCGCAACTCTTTGTGGTCATGCTCAACGAAGGAGGTGACGTTACCGGCGGCACCGGGGGCCTGGCCAGCTATCGTCTGCCGGACATCTTCGGCCTGCGTGTCAGCGGCCCCTGGTACACGATCGTGATCGTGCTCCTGCTGTTGGCGACCCATGCGGTCTTAGCGCGCCTGGAGGCGTCGCACTTCGGCCGCGCCTGTCGTGCCGTGCGGGACGACGCCGAAGCCGCGCAGGCCAGCGGAATCGATGTGCGGCGCACCAAGGTACTGGCCTATGCGATTACCAGCGCCTTGGCCGGTGTGGCCGGGATGGTCTACGCGTTCGTCGACAACACCGTCAACCCGCCGATCTTCGGGCTGGAAAACGCCTTCCTGCTGCTCTTCATGGTCATCGTCGGCGGCAGTGGCCGGCAGGCCGGCGCCATCATCGGGGCGGTGCTGCTGTACCTGTTGCCATTCGTGCTCTCGCCCCTGATCGGCCATCATCATGCGCTGGTGTTCGGCCTGGTCATGGTGGCGGTAGTACTGTTCCAGCCGCGCGGTCTGATCGGGCTGTGGGATCGTTTCGGGCCGGCGCGGCAGAGGCTGTCATGAGTTCTGCCTTGCTCGCGACCCATGGCCTGACGCGCCGTTTCGGCGGCCTGGTCGCGGTGTCCGCGGTCGACCTTGTAGTAAACGCCAGCGAGATCGTCGGCGTCATCGGCCCCAACGGCGCGGGCAAGAGCACGCTTTTCAACATGATCGCCGGAGCACTTGTTCCCACCTCCGGGCAGATCGAACTCGGCGGCATTCGCATCGACGGGCTTGCTCCCCATGCGATCGCCGCGCGCGGGGTCATGCGCACGTTCCAGCACAACCGCCCGTTCGCCGGCATGAGCGTTCTCGAAAACGTGATGATCGGCATGCAGGCGCGGCCGCAGACCTCACTCCTGGGGATCATCGCCGGGTCGCGCGCGGCCGCACGCTTCGAGGCCGAGGCACAGGTACGGGCCCGCGAACTGATCGACTTCGTCGGCCTTGGCGAGTGGGTCGGTGCCGAGGTGACCACGCTGTCCTTTGGCCAGGGGCGCCTGCTCGAGATCGCGCGCGCCTTGGCCGGCGCGCCGCGCCTGATCATGCTCGACGAGCCCGCCGCCGGCCTGACGGCCACCGAGTGCGACCGGGTGGCGGCGATCGTGCGCGAGATCGCCGGCCGCGGCGTCGCCGTCCTCTTGATCGAGCACGACATGCGCTTTTTGATGCCGCTGGCGCAGCGCGTCGCGGTGCTCAATTTCGGTCAATTGATCGCAACCGGCACGCCGGCCGCGGTGCAGGCCCACCCGCAGGTGGTCGAGGCCTACCTGGGCGACCTGGGGGCGCTGGCACATGCTTGAGGTCGCGGGCCTGTCGGGAGGCTACGGCCGGGCTCCGACGATCGAGAACATCGCGCTGAAGGTGGCGCGCGGCGAGACCCTGGCCGTGCTGGGCCCCAACGGCGCGGGCAAGTCGACCCTGCTGGCGGCGCTCTCGGGGGTGTTGCCACGGCGTTCCGGCAGCGTGCGGCTCGACGGCGAGGAAACGGGGCGGCTCGCCAGTCACGCCATCGTCGCGCGCGGCCTGGTGCAGGTGCCCGAGGGCCGACGCATGTTCGCCTCGATGACCGTGGCCGACAATCTGCGCCTGGGTGCAGTCTGCCTGGCACAGCGACGCTTGAGGCTGGCCACCAATTTCGATGCGGTGTACTCGCTCTTCCCGCGCCTCGCGGAACGCCGCGGGCAGTTGGCGGGCACTCTGTCCGGCGGCGAGCAGCAGATGGTCGCGATCGGCCGCGCTTTGATGAGTTCGCCGCGGGTACTTCTTCTGGATGAGCCCTTCCTGGGTCTGGCGCCGAAGATCGTCGAGGAGATTCGCGGCGCGCTCGACCGGCTGCGCGCGACTGGTCTCACCATGCTTCTGGTAGAGCAGAAACTCGACATCGCGCTTTCGTTTGCCTCGCGAGCCTGCGTGATCGTCAAGGGCCGCGTCGCGCTCGAGTCCGGCAGCGCCGACCTGGCCGCGCGCAAGGACCTGGCCCGGCTGTACTTCGACCTGGCGCACGCCTGAAGCAAAAGGAGCTAAGAGCATGCAGCGTCATCCCCACGCGAGCCCCCCTCCGTCTCGTGGCATCCACCATCTGGCACTCAACACCGACGACATGAAGATGACCATCGACTTCTGGTCGGGGGTGCTCGGCATGCCGCTGGTGCATGCGCTCAAGGTGCCGCCCGGCGTCGGTGTCGGGCCCGGCAATCGCGGCAATCCGCCGTTCGAGAACCTGCGGCATTACTTTTTCGATGCCGGCGGCGACACCATGGTCGCATTCTTCGAGATGCCCAAGGGGGCGAAGCAGAAGGGCGACCGCGACGCGCTGGCGGCCATGCAGCATTGCTCGTTCACCGTCACCGAGGAGAAATTCAACCAGATGGTCGGGCGCCTCAAGGCCGCGCAGGTGGCGCTGATCGGCCCGGTCAATGTCGGCGCCGACACCTACTCTGTGTATTTCTTCGATCCGAACGGCATCCGGCTGGAGTATTCCTTCCAGGCCGGGGATGGCGAAGCCGTGCAGGTGCTCAAGCGTTGGACGCAGACGCGCGATCAGGCGCAGGCCGAGTTGCGCACGCTGTGCGGCGACCAGGACTGGCTCGACGGCGTGACCCGGCACCTCGGCTGAGGACTGCTGCGGGCTTAGGCGAATTCCCTGGCCTGCGCCCAGGTCGAATGCGTGCCGCTGGCAATGCGGTGCGGCAGGATCACCCGACACACCGGTCCGTCGGCAAAACGCTTGGCGTCGATGAGCCAGGCCTCCGAGCGATCGTTCTTCATGTCGGTCATGAACGACACCAGGTAGCCGTCGTCCTCGTCCTTGGCACCGATGCGCGGTGCAAACGGGGATTCGCTGCCGTAGACCTCTTCGCCGAACTCGAGCGTCTGCGACTGGCCAGAGACGAGGTCGTGCTTGACGAGGCCGGTGAACAGGAACCACCCCGGCTTTGACTGCACGCTGTAGGCATAGCGGTAGGGGCGCCCCGCGTAGTCCTGGTTGATCATGCCGAATTCGAGCACGCGGTCGTCCAACTTTTCCTCGCGCGTGGTCCCGGTCTTGAGGTTGAAACGCCAGCGATGCAGGTGCGGCTGCATGGCGTGCATGTCCAGATAGACCATCATGCGCCGGTAGATTTCCGGCGCGTCTGGCGGCGAGACCGGCATCGGGCTCTTCTGGAAATAGCCGTCCATGATGATCTCGTCGCCTTCCTCGTAGGCATTGAGGAAGTGCAGCACGAAGGTAGGGGCGGCGTCGAACCAGCGGATATCCTCGCTCTTGCCGTAGCGGGGAATCACCGCGAAGCGCGATCCCAGTTCCGGGAAGTAGCGCACCACACGCAGGCCGCGCGCGAGCATCTCCGGGTCCCAGAACAGCGGGAAGTCGTTGAGGATCGAGTAGTTCCTGGTGAACGCCATGTCGTGCGGCAGGCGCGGGCCGGGCAGTGGTACCGGGACGTAGTGCTGCAGCTTGTTGTCCGCACCGACAACGCCATAGTGCATATAGGGCGCGCTGCGCGAGTAGTTGAAAAAGAGCAGTTCGCCGGTGGCGAGGTCAACCTTGCAGTGCGCCGAAACGCCCTCGCCCGGCACCTGCCCGCCCCAGGTCTCCGGACCCAGGGTATCGAGTGTCCTGGCGTCCAGGCGGTAGGCCTCGCCGCACTGGTAGTAGGTCGTGAGCGCGCGCCCTGCATGCACGACCACATCGGTCGACGAGGCATCCTTCAAGAAGCCGTGCGCGCCCCATCCGGGCCGTGACCTGGCCGGCGCTTCCATGAGACCGGCCCAGAGCGACTTGCCTGCCGCAGATTCGGCCA
>JBJXGS010000022.1:0-4813 GCA_046160545.1 Burkholderiales bacterium | reverse complement strand
ACTGTGCGTGGATTCTTGCTGACGAGGGCCATGAGTCCGGTCTGGCCGGTCAGCTGACCGCGCGCGGGCCTGCCGAGGGCACCTTCTGGACCTTGCCTCTGGGCCTGGCCTTCGAGGAGGCCAGCGACGACGCCTGGCTCCTGATCGACGACGCGCTCACGGTGCGCGCCGGCGCCGGCGCCTTCGGCGTGCGCGAGCCCAATCCTGCGACGCGCTTTCACCTGTGGGTCTACCGGGCGCGTCCGGATGTAACCGCCATCGTGCATACCCATCCGCCGGCGGCCTCGGCGCTGGCTGCAGCGGAAGTGCCGCTCATCGTCGCGCACATGGACGCCACGCCGCTATTCGAGGACATGGCGTTCCTGCCGCGCTGGCCGGGGCTGCCGACGGCCGACCGCGAGGGCGAGATCATCGCTGCGGGCTTGGGGGCCAAGCACGCCATACTGCTCGCGCACCATGGGCTCCTGACCGCTGGTCGTTCGGTCATGGAGGCGACCTTCCTGGCGGTCTTCATGGAGCGCATGGCGCGCCAGCAACTCGACGCACAGAAGGTCGGCGGGTCCAGACCGGTCGAGCCCGAGGAGGCGCGGCGCGCACGCGATTTCCTGCGCACCGATCGCATCATGAACCTGACCTTCGATGCCTGGGCGCGGCGCGCGGAGCGCCGCCGCGGAACGCGCGCGCGTGAGTGTGCTTGAATGGCGCAGTTGTTCATGCGAGGGGCTTTGCATTTGAACGCGGGAAGGGGGCAACGGTGAAGGTTCTCGGGCGCTGGCTCGAAAACACACTCGGCGTGATCGCCGGGTCGGTGCTATTCATCATCATGCTCGTCACGACCGTCGATGTGGCGGGCCGCTACCTGCTCAACAGGCCCCTGCGCGGCGGTTTCGAGATGACCGAGATGCTGCTTGCCACCCTCATCTACTGCGCGCTGCCGCTGGTGTCGCGCTGGCGCGCCCACATCGTCATCGACACCTTCGACTTCCTCATGTCGCGCGCGGTCAAGCGCGCACTCGACATGTTCGCCGACCTGGTCTGCGCGCTGGTGCTCTCCGGCATCGGCTACCTGATCTTTCGCCGCGCGCTGCGGGTGGCCGAGTACGGCGATACCACCAACGTGCTCAAGATCCCGCTCGCGCCGGTGGCCTGGGT
Organism: Burkholderiales bacterium; assembly: GCA_046160545.1. GTDB lineage: Bacteria > Pseudomonadota > Gammaproteobacteria > Burkholderiales > JAEUOS01 > JAEUOS01. The sequence continues at coordinate 3,661 of JBJXGS010000022.1, read as the reverse complement.
GATGGGGGTCATGATCGTGCTGACTGCGCTGATTCATCTGGTGCTGATATTCGTGCCGCGCGCTGAATCGGAATCCCTGGGCAACATATGAGGAAGGGGCGCGCAGCATGACCGAGGCGATGACGGGGCTCTTCATCATGCTGCTCCTGTCGTTCATGCGCGTGCCGATCGCACTCGCCATGGGCCTGGTGGGCTTCGCGGGCCTGTGGTGGATGCGCGGTGTGGGCCCGTCGATGGCCTCGGCCACCACGGTGGTCTACGAAACCGGCTTCAACTACGTGCTCTCGGTGGTGCCGCTGTTCATCCTGATGGGCAATTTCGTCACCAAGGCGGGCATGTCGCGCGAGCTATACCGCGCCGCCTATACCTTCGTTGGCCACCTGCGCGGCGGCCTGGCCATGGCAACCATCATGGCCTGCGCCGGTTTCGGGGCGATCTGCGGGTCCTCGATCGCCACGGCGGCCACCATGACCAAGGTGGCCTATCCGTCGATGCGCGACCACGGTTATTCGGATCGCCTGGCGGTCGGCGCGATCGCCGCCGGCGGCACGCTCGGCATCCTGATTCCGCCCTCGACGATCCTGGTGATCTACGGTCTCATGACCGAGACCAACATCGGCAAGCTCTTCGCCGCCGGCATCCTGCCGGGGATTCTCGCCACCGTCCTCCTGTGCGTCGCGGTGCAGTTTGTCACCTGGCGCGACCCCAAGGCCGGCCCGCCGGCCGAGCGCTTCTCGTGGGGCGAGCGCCTGGTCGCCTTCAAGGAGGTGTGGGCGGTCGCGGCGCTGTTCTTTATCGTTATGGGCGGCATCTACGGCGGCGTCTTCACCGCCACCGAGGGCGCGGGCATCGGCGCCTTCGGTGCTTTTTGCTTTGCGCTGGGGCGTCGCGTGCTCAGTGTGAAGGGTCTCTACGACATCCTCATGGAGAGCGCGCGCACCACCGGCATGCTGTTCATGATCCTGGTGGGCGCGCTGGTGTTCGCCAATTTCGTCAACTTCACCACCATGCCCAACGACCTGAAGAACTTCGTTGCGCAATACCAGATTCACCCGATGGCGGTGATGGCGGCGATCTGTGTCATCTACGTCCTGCTCGGCACTGCGATGGAGGAGCTGTCGATGATCCTGCTCACGGTGCCGGTGTTTTTCCCCTTGGTCACGCACCTGGGATTCGACCCGGTGTATTTCGGCATCATCATCGTCGTGGTGGTCGAGATCGGCCTCATCAGCCCGCCGGTGGGCATGAACATGTTCGTCGTTCGCAGCCTCCTGCCGGGCGTGTCGACCGCGACGATCTTTCGTGGCGTGACGCCATTTGTAGTGGCGGATTGCGTGCGTCTTGCCATTCTGGTCGCCTTCCCGGCGATCAGCCTGTGGTTGCCTTCCCAGCTCAAGCTGTAGGCAGGCTGCAAAGCGCACTGCGCAGCGCCGCGCCGGCCGGGAATTTTGTACACTCAGGACTCCCGAGGTCAGGAGGCGCCATGTTCGCAATCGTGTACAAGCAGGACCAAGTGCCGATGTGCGCGCGCCTTCGCGATTCCGGCCCGGATGCGATCGTGACCTGGGACAGCGCGGCCAAGGCCGGAGCATTTCTCGAGTCCAAGGGCGCTGAATTTGTCGCTGCCTATTCTGTGGTGGCAATCGGCGACGACAGCCTCAAGGACATGGCGCACGCAATGGGCGTTAACGAGGCCGACATCGAGTTGGTACCGTTTCCGGCCTGACTAATCGCAGCTGTCGACGGCGGCGCGTCTTCACGCCCGCCAAAGACTTGATCGAGGCTCTCCTGCCGGGTGCGAATGCGCCGGTTTTGGGGCATTCAACCACACCTCAAGTATCACTTTAAATATTGCACTTTAAGTGTTGGCCGCAAGACTTTGTGTCTAAAAGATAAATGCATGTAAGATGTTGATTTACATGGCTTTTCCGCATATCTCGCGGTAGCGCGGGCACGCCGACCTGCGTATGATCAACAGTCCGCTGATTGATCGTAGGCATTGTCATCGTGATTCGAGCGGACCTCTCTCGAAAGGTCTTGTTGCCCTGTCTTGGCATGCTGGCTTGCGTGTCTTCGCAAGTCATGGCCGAGGGCGAAACGACTGTTACGCCGGCGGGCTCGAACGTCCTGGCGTCCGCGCATTCGGCGATCAAATTCAACCTTTTCGCACCGCCGCGCAAGGATGGCGCTTCGGCCGCAGGGTTGTTGTCCCAGGCGCAGCGCGTGCTCGCGCTTCTCGAACCGGCCGCGCGGAACTTGCACGCAGACGCACTGGCGCATCTGCCGCGCTTTGATCTGTACATCGCTGACGCTGAGCAGGGTGGCACCATGTCCAGCGCGACCGGTCGCATCGCCATCAACGATGCGTTCGCGGCCCTGCGTCCAACCGATGATTGGATGGCCTTCGTCGTTGCGCGCGAAATGGCGCACGTAATCGCTGGCCACCATGCCGAGAATTCGACCGCGTCGATGCTGACCTCGTTGTTCATGAACCTGGTCATTCCCGGCACCGGCCTTATCAAGACCGCGCTGTCCCTCGCGAGCTCGCAGCTTGCCGCCATGTCCGGGCGCGAGCGACAACTCGGTGAAGCCGACGGCATCGCGTTGCGCCTGCTTGCCGCTGCCGGCTATTCGGAACGCGATATCGCATTGAGCCTGGCTGTGGGACCGGCGTTGGAACAGCTCGGTTCGTCGTCATGGGCGAAGGCGTTTGCCGAGTCCTCGCGCACCATCGTTGCCCGCGTGCGCGGCACTCCTGCCGCCGCGCCGACGCAGCTGGCGATGGAAGTGGCCGCACCTGCCGCACCCTCCGCACTTGTGGCACTGATGAACGCGTCGTCGCTGGGCGAAGTGCGACCGCCGCCGCCGGCTTTGGCGCCGGAGGAGGTTGTACTGCGTGGACGCCCTTCGGGAATGCCGGGCATGCTGCTCCTTGGCGACCTGCGGATGCCGCCAAGGCGTCTGGAATAAGCGCCCGCCGGCATTTTGGCGCCGGCTCGTATCGAACGCGAACCGCTCCAGCAGGAACGGTGCGCAACCGCACGGCCTAAAGCCCCAGCAACTCCAGCGCCGCGGCGTTGAGCGGCGTACCCGCGCTTGCCAGGGCATCGCAAATGCTGAAGTGATGGTGTCCGGGCATCGGCACGTCGCGCTTCAACACATGCGCCCAGCGACGCCCGATCAGCTCGTTTTGCACCAGAAAGCCTTCGTTCTCGGCGCTGCCCACGGCGGTGATGAGTGGCGCGTGGGTGGCTGGCGGCATCCACGCCGGGGACAGGAACGGCAGGCGCGCCGGTGTCAGGCCGATGTCCACGTTCAGGAACGGCGCGTGCATCAGCGGTTCCAGGTCGTACAGGCCACTCACAGCCAGGCCGCCCTTGACGACATTGGCCGGTAGAGCGCCATGCCAGCGTGGCCACTGGCAGGCCAGCATCATCGCGGTCAGGTGTCCGCCGGCGGAGTGCCCGGCGACGACGATGCGTTGCGGGTCGGCGCCGTACTGGCCGCTGTGAAGATAGCACCAGGTCACTGCCATGAGCACGTCGCGCACCAGGTCTTCGAGGCTTACCTTGGGTACCAGGCGGTAATTGATCACCGCCACTGCGGCGCCGGCGCGTGTGAAGGCAGGCGCGACGAATGAGAAGTCGGACTTGTCCAGGCC
>JBJXGS010000021.1:0-10673 GCA_046160545.1 Burkholderiales bacterium | reverse complement strand
AAGGGCGCGGTGCACCCGCTGGTACGGACTTTCCCGCGCACCGGCCGCAAGGGTCTGTATCTGGCCTCGCATGCCTCCTCGATCGTAGGCTGGCGTGTACCGGAAGGGCGGCTGCTGCTGCGCGATCTGATCGAGCATGCCACCCGGCCCGAGTTCGTCTACGCCCACCACTGGCAGGCGGGAGACTTCGTCATCTGGGATAACCGCGCCACCATGCACCGCGCGCGGCCATTCGACGACACCAAGTATCGGCGCGAATTGCGGCGCACCACCACGCTGGATATCGCGCTGGACTCGGCACCTGCGGCTCAGGTCGCCTGAGCTCACATCCGGAATGTCTGCAACTATTCGAGCGCAGCGTCAGCCGCACAACTCGGGGACTATTCCGGCGACTTCTGCCTCGGTCGGAAAGCCGCGCGTCTTGGCGCGCGAGTAGCGCAGCTCACCATTGACCTCGATGTCGAACTGCCCGGGGCGGCCCGGGCGCAGCTCGACATCGGCCGCGCCTAGTTCCTTCAGCACATCCCTCGCACGGAGGGCCTGCGGCTTGTAGCCTCAGCCGCCGCAGAAGTGAATGACGATTTTCATGGGCTGTCCGGTTCAGCTTTCATTGTCCATCACCCTAATGCGGCGTCAGTCCGGCTTGGCGCCGGATTCGCGCACGATCCGCCCCCATTTGTCCGACTCGGCCTTGAGCCAGGCGGCGAATTGATCGGGGCTGTTGTCAATCGGCGTGCCAGCCAGCTGCGTCCAACGCTCGGCGACTTCCGGACGGCTAATGATGCGCGCGATCTCGCTGTTGAGTCGCGCGACGATGTCGCGACGCGTTCCGGCAGGGGCAAAGACGCCTTGCGCGGCGATCGACTCGAACCTGGGAAGACCTGCCTCGGCTACCGTCGGCACCGCTGGCAGCGATGCCATGCGCGCCGCTGTAGTCACCGCAAGTGCCTTCAGTTTGCCGGCCCTGATCAACGGCATCGCGGGAGGCGCGCCGATGACCATCAGCGGCACCTGCCCGCCCATGATGTCTGCAAGCGCCGCCCCTCCCCCCTTGTAGGGAACGTGGACCAACTTCGTACCGGCGAGCGAATTGAGCATTTCGATGGTGAGGTGGGTGCTCGTGCCCGAGCCGGACGAGGCAACGCTCAGCCCACCCGGACGCTGGCGCTCGCTGGCGAGCACATCGGCTGCGGAAGTAAAGGGCGATCCCGGCGGGGCGATCAGGATGTGCGCGAAAGTGGCGAGGTTGATGACCGGCGCCAGGTCGCTGGCCTGGTAGGGCAGCTTCGGGTAGAGGGACGGACTGATTGTGTAGGCGGCAACATCCGATAGGAGCAGGGTGTGGCCGTCCGCGGCCGCCTTGGCGACAAGATCGGCCCCCAGGGTACCGCCGGCACCCGCCCGGTTCTCGACCACGACCGATTGTCCGAGGCGCTCACTCAAGGGTGTGGCGATCGCACGCGCGAGGAGATCGGAAGCACCGCCTGGCGCAAAGGGAACCACGATGCGCACGGCCTTGGTCGGATAGTCCGCCGCATCGGCAGAGAGCGGCGACAGCCAGGGCAGGATGAGGGTGGCTGCGGCAAACAGGGCTGAACGATGATTCATTTCACTCCATGGCGCTTATGGTCACGCACTGAACGACGAAGTCTGCCGCTGACTTTCGGCAGGCACGAGAACGCACGCTGCGAATCGATTCTAATGCCCGGTGCGGCATCAAAAAGCGCGGTGCCCTGGCAAGCTGCCCAGTCGGCCGGTTGTTGCGCAAGGCAACATCCGAGTCCTCCACCGAATGGTTCCCGGACAGACGATACATCCTAGAATCAACCATCGACAGGACGCCCCTGGTCGCCATTTCACGCCGAGGAATGCCCCCTTGAAAACCTGGATTCGCACACTGGCAACCGTAGCCGTCACCGCATTGCTGTCGTTTCGCGCCGACGCCCAGCCCTGGCCGTCCAAGCCGATCCGCATCATCATTCCGTTCGCGCCGGCCGGCCCGGCCGACCTGATCGGCCGGCCCACCGGGCAAAAGCTCTCCGAGATCCTCGGCCAGCCGGTGATCATCGACAACCGCGCCGGCGCCGGTGGCAACGTAGGCGCACAGGCAGTCGCGAAAGCGACGCCGGACGGCTACACGCTGCTTGTGACCACGACTGCCTACGCGGTCAACGTCACGCTTTCGCCCAATCCGGGCTTCGATGCCGAGCGCGAGCTCGTCCCCGTGGCAGTCATCGCGCGCCAGCCCAACCTCATCTATGTCAATCCGTCGGTCGCGGCCAGATCCCTCACTGACCTTTTGGCACTGGCGCGCACCCAGAAACTCGCCTTTGCCTCGCCCGGCAGCGGCACGACCCCGCACCTGACGGCTGAGAACCTGTTCAACGTGAGCCACAAGCTCGACGTGACCGCGATCCACTTCCGCGGCGCGGGACCGGCCATGACCGCGGTGATCGGCGGCGAACCCCTGGTGGGTTCCGGCGCACTCTCGGCCCCCCTGCCACACGTGAAGGCCGGCAAGCTGCGCGGTGTGGCTGTTTCCAGCAGCGCGCGCGTCGCCGCCCTGCCCGATGTGCCCACATTCGCCGAGTCGGGCTTCCCGGGTGTGAACGACGACACCTGGATTGCTCTCTTCGCGCCAGCCGGCACGCCGGCGCCCGTCATCCAGCGCCTCAACGAGGCGGTCAACCAGATGCTGGGCGCGCCCGACATGCGCGAGCGCCTGGCCAGCATGGCCTTCGACCCGGTGGGCGGAACGCAGCGCGCCTTCGCCGATTACGTCAAGGCCGAAATTGCCAAGTGGGGCAAGGTGGTGCGCGAGGGGAACATAAAACCCGAATAGGGTGTCGCAGCCAGTCGGACCGGACTGCAAAAAACCTGACGCCCTCCAATACAGACTATTTTACCGCGTATTGCATTTTGGTCTTGACCAAATTGCAATACGCGGTAAAATAGTCGGATGCGGCGCTACCTCGAATCTTCTGTCCACGCTGATCTGGGCAAGAAAATGGTGTTCATTGCCGGCCCGCGCCAGGTCGGAAAGACCACCCTCGCAAAGTCGGTCGCTTCCGGCTACTCCATGGCCCAGTATCTGAACTGGGACGTGCCAGCAGACAGCCGGATCATCGCCCACCAAAGCTGGAGCCAGCGGGCCGATCTGCTGATCCTGGACGAAATTCACAAGATGAAGGCCTGGAAGGCCTTCCTGAAAGGAGTATTTGACGGCCGCCCGAGCGGCCAGGCCTTGCTCGTCACCGGCAGCGCACGCATGGATACCTTTCGCCAGTCCCGGGAGTCGCTTGCGGGTCGCTACTTCTCGCTGCGCCTGCACCCGATATCAGTGGCCGAGCGGGTGCGTGCCAGCGACGAGGAGCCGCAGGCGGTACTTGACCGACTGCTCGCGCGCGGCGGATTTCCGGAGCCGTTCCTGGCTGAACAAGCCATCGACGCCGATCGCTGGCGAAAAACATACATCGAAGATCTGCTGCGCGAGGACATCCTGGAGTTCTCGCGCATCCACGAGTTGCGCGCCATGCGCCTGTTCGTGGAAATGCTGCGCACGCGCGTCGGTTCGCCGGTGTCGCTCGCCTCGATGGCTCGCGACTTGCAGATCTCGCCGAACACGGCCGCGCGATTCCTCGAAATCCTCGAAGCGCTCTTCATCATCTTCGCGGTGCGGCCATTCCACACCAACATCGCACGCGCCATCCGCAAGGAACCCAAGGTCTATTTCTACGACACTGGCTTGGTCGAGGGCGAAGGTGCCCGCTTCGAGAACGCCTGCGCCACCATGCTGCAAAAACATGTCCACTTCCTGGAAGATGTCCACGGTCGCAGCGTGTCGCTCAACTACATTCGGGACAAGGACGGCCGGGAAGTCGACTTTGTCGTCGCAGAAGGGGGTGTACCGATCGGGCTGGCCGAATGCAAGCTCGATTCCGCGGCGATCACACCCTATCTCGCGGCGCTGGCGGAGCGCCTGCCTGCATCGGGGGCGGTACAGCTGGTTCGGGACCTTCGCCAACCTGAGCAACGCGGGAGGGTCGCCATCGAGCCTGCGGCACGGTGGCTGGCCGAGCTTGCCGCCTGACCCTTGAGAAGAGCGCCGCGGCGGCAATCTCCCGGGAAGCGACCGTCGCAGGGCTCTACAGAAAGCGCGTACTGGGCGCAATCCCGAGGAAGTGCTGGCCCGCGCTCTGCAGGTGCACGGTCTGTGCCTGCACCTGCTGCGCCACAGCCTGGATGTCGCGCATGCGCCGCTCGAACGGATTGATGGCGAAGATCGCCGTGGCGCCCGCCTCGGCGTACACATCGTCGACGACGCGACGCGCCTCCTGCATGGCCCAGGTGCTGGCCAGGCGGATTTGCACCCGATGCTCGAAGGAATGTTTGCCAGTGCGCGCGCATTCCTCCCACATCGCCTCAAGGATGCTGACGATCCAGGCGTGCACCGCGCGCAACCGCGCCTCTGCCTGCGCAACGCACACCTGCACGAGCACGTTGTCGGCCATGCGCATGCCGGTGGGCGCAGGCGCTTTTCTCTGGGCCAGGTCGATGAGTCCATTCAGGGTGCCGCGCGCGACGCCCAGCGCCACGGCTGAAAAGCCGCTCTGGAAGGCGACGGTCGAGGCAAAGCGGTACAGGGTGCCGGTCTCGCGTCGCTCGGTTTCCGGCTCGGCCACCGCGTCAGCCGGCAGCTGCAGGTCGCGGCCGATGGCGCGCGGCGGTATCGTGTATTCGGCGGGCACGAACATGTCCTTGACCGCGTAGGTATCGCTGCCGGTGCCGCGCAGGCCGATCACGTTCCACTCGCCATCGACGATGGATACCGTCTCGCGGCGAAACAGCATGGTGCGCTCGAGCGCGCGGCCCAGCGCATCCTTGCGCGGCCGGCCTGCGGCATCCTGCACCTGGCAATGCCCGCCCAGCCAGGTCGCGTGCCGGCTGCCGCTGCCAAAACCCCAGGTGCCGCTGGCCTGCCAGCCGCCGGGCACTTCGCGCGCAGTGCAGGCGGACTGCGGAAACCCCCAGGCCAGGTTGGCGCGCGGGGCGCCAAAGACCTCGCGCGCGGCGCTCGGCGCCAGGTAAGCCGCCGACATCGACCCGCCGCAGCTCTGCGCCACGCACCATGCCGCGCTGGCGTCGCCCTCGGCCAGAGTGCTGATCACCCGGAAAAATGTCGCGAAGTCGAGCTCGGCTCCGCCCAGGCTCACCGGCAGCAACAGGCGCAGGAGGCGCGCATCGAACAGCGCGTCCAGCACATCGGCGGGCAGCTCGCGCGCGCTGTCGATGCGCGGCGCCGCGGCATCCAGCAAGGGAACAAGCGAACGGGCACGCGCAACCCAGTCGACGGTTTGGTCGGCAAGAGCTGCTAACGGAGCGGCGTGTGCGTTCATGGCAGGGATCGCGGCGCGACTTCACCGCGTTAGCGAGCGACAAGTTGCATCGATTCTAGCGCGCGTGCGCCCGCGCACCGGTTATGATCTCGTCGCCCATTGCCAAGGAGAACGCATGAGTTTCGCCCTGCCCCCGATCCGCCGCCTGGTCTCCGCCGATGACGACCAGGGCCGCTCCAGCCACATCGAGGATGCGCCGGCCAAGGCGGTGCGCACGGTCGACGGACGCCCCGGCTACCGCTCGGTCAATATCTGGCGCACCGAAAAATCCCCGCTGACAATCGGTGCGCCCGACAGCATCGAGTCGCACCAGGGCATCCTGCCGCCCAAGGGTGGCGGAACCATCCTGCGCATCATCGATTTCCCGCCCGAGCACCCCGACCCCGCAGTGCGCAGGCAGCAGATCAGCGCCACCTTCGGCAGCATGTTCCACGACGCGAAGCACGACAAGAGCGAGGGTGCGCACCCCGGCATGCACCGCACCGAGACGGTCGACTATGCGATCGTGCTGGAAGGCGAGATCTATTCCGTGATGGACAAGGATGAAAAGCTCATGAAGGCAGGCGACGTGCTGATCCAGCGCGGCACCAACCATGCATGGGCGAATCGCTCGGGCAAGACCGCGCGCATCTGCTTTGTCCTTATGGACGGAGTGCGCCAATAGGGCGCGCCGCGTCCGACCAGCCGGCGCCCCGTTCGCCTAGGCGGCGCTGCCCAGCACCAGGTCGGCGCCCTTTTCCGCGATCGCCACCACCGCCGCGTTGGTGTTGCCCGACACCACCGCCGGCATGATCGAGGCGTCGATGACGCGCAGGCCCGCCAGGCCGCGTACGCGCAGCTCTGCATCGACCACCGAGCGCTCGTCGGTACCCATGCGACAGGTAGAAGTCGGGTGGTAGACGGTCTCAGCGGACGAGCGCACGAAATCCAGCCACTCGTCGTCGCTCTGCACCGAGGTACCCGGGGTCTTTTCCTCGGCGACGTAATGCTTGAAGGGCGGCGTGTTGACCAGCCGGCGCAAAAGCTTGAGCCCATCGACCATGACGCGCCGGTCTTCCTCGGTATCCAGATAGTTGTACTGGATCGCCGGCGCCACGGTCGGGTCCGAGGAGCGGATACGCACGTGGCCGCGCGACTCCGCGCGCAACTGCGAGACCGAGCAGCTGAATCCGGAGTAGGGGTGCAGGACGCCACCACGCTTGGCGGCCGAGAAATTGATGAAGTAGAACTGCGCATCCGGGCGTGTCATTTCGGGCTGCGTGCGCACAAAGGCCGCCGCATACCCTGCGCTCACGGTCAGCGGACCGCGCTTGCGCAACAGGTAGTTGAGCCCGATCTTCATCTGCCGCCAGCGGCTCATCATGTCGTCGTTCAAGGTGATGGGCTCGGTGCAGCGCCACAGGGTGCGCGCGTACAGATGGTCCTGCAGGCAGTTGCCGACATCCGCAACATCGGCCACCACCGGAATGCCGTGCTGCGCGAGCAGGCCTGCCGGGCCGACGCCAGAGAGCTGCAGCAATTGCGGCGAATTGAACGACCCGCCGGAGAGGATGATCTCGTTGCCCCAGGCACGCTTGACCTCGCCGCCGCGCCGGTATTCGATGCCGAGGGCACGCGTTCCCTCGAAGAGCACGCGCGTTGCCAGGGCCTCGACCTCGACGGTGAGGTTGGCGCGCTTCTCGGCCGGGCGCAGATAGCTCACCGCGGTCGAAGCGCGCTTGCCGGCGCGAATGTTGGCCTGGTAGTAGCCCGCACCTTCCTGCGTGGCGCCGTTGAAGTCGTCATTGCGCGGGATGCCGATGGCCGCGGCCGAGTCGATGAAGGCGTCACACATCGGATGCCGGTCCGGCAGGTCGCCGACAGCCAGCGGTCCGCCCACGCCGTGCCAGGCGCTGGCGCCGCGCGACTGGTCCTCGCACTTCAGGAAATACGGAAACATGTCCTGCCACGCCCAGCCCGGCACGCCCCAGTCGTCATAGTCCTGGTGCTGGCCGCGGATGTAGACCAGGCCGTTGATGGACGAGGAACCGCCCAGCACCTTGCCGCGCGGGGTGAAGATGCGCCGGTTGCCGCAATGGGGTTCGGGCTCGGACTCGTAACTCCAGTTGACTGTCTTCTCGGCAAAGAGCTTGCCGTAACCCAGCGGCACGTGGATCCAGGGATTGGTGTCGCGCGGCCCGGCTTCCAGGAGCAGCACACGGTGCCGGCCGCTGGCGGTGAGGCGGTTGGCTAGGACGCATCCGGCCGAGCCGGCGCCGACGATGATGTAGTCGTATGGTGTCATGGCGGCGGGAAGTTTACGTGAGTGCTCAACCGCGGCGCGGCCGTGGAGTACCGCCCGGGCCCGGCCTGCGCGGTGCGGCGCCCATCAAGTACGATTCGTCTCTTGTCCCCGTACTCCGATCCCAGAGGGCCATGAGCGCGACGCTGTCGTTCTCGACTGGCCATCGCGCGCTCGCACGCGCCAGCGCGGCTGCGCTGGCGGCGTTGGCGGCGACGGCCCTTGCCGTGCTGGCCGGAATGCATTCGGCGAGCTGGATGACGGTCGCCGCCGCGGGCGCAGTCATCGTCTTTTTTGTCCTGCCGCGCGCCTGGCTATTCGCCCTGCCCGCGCTGCTGCCGGTGTTCGATCTGCGGCCGTTTACCGGCTTCCTGCTTTTTGGCGAGTACGACCTTCTGGTGCTCGCGGTGCTTGCCGGCGGTTACGCGCGCCTGGCACTTGGACGGCGGACCTTCGCAAATGTCCCGCCGGGCGTCCCTGACCCGGCGTTCGCCACCATCGCCCTGCTGCTCGCGCTGTCGCTGGGCGCAAGCGCGGTACTGGGGTGGACCAATGCCTCACCGCCCGATGCCGCGGCCCCAGCCTCGTACTACAGCCCGATCAATGCGCTGCGCCTGCTCGCGGGGCCGATTTTCGCGCTGGCCCTCCTGCCGCTCTGGCAGCGCGCGGTCGAGCGCAATGCGCCACGCGCCGGAACACTCTTCATCGCCGGCATGCTGACCGGCCTTGCGGGCGCCTGCCTGTCGGTGCTGTGGGAGCGCATGGCGTTTCCCGGTCTCACTAATTTTTCCAGCGACTACCGGGTCACCGGCCTTTTTGCCGACACCCACGTCGGCGGTGCCGCGCTGGACGGCTACCTGATGCTGGCCATGCCGTTCTGTCTGTTCCTGATGCGTCCGGTGCTGGCGTGGCCCTGGCGTGCCATGGGCCTGGCGCTCTTTGCCGCGACCATGTACGCGATCCTGGTCACCTTTACGCGCACGACCTATGTGGCCGCCGCGCTGGTGGTGCCCCTGCTCGGCCTCATCGCCATGCGCGGCAGTACGCGCGAAAGCGCGCCGGCCGGCAAGCCGGTCCTGTTCGGTGCCCTGATCCTGATCGCCATTGCCGTCGTCCTTTGCGCCTGGACCTTCTCGGCCGGCGGCTATCGCGCGCTGGCAGCGACCCTGGCCGTGCTGGCGATCGCGTTTCACCACGGCGGAACGCCGCGCACGCGCACGCCGCGCGGCGCCCTCCTCATCTGGGGGCTGCCGGCGGCCGCGCTGGCGCTGGCCTCGCTCATGGTGCCCAAGGGCATCTACCTGGCCTATGCGGGAATCGTCGCGGCCTATGCCCTGGCCGCGTTTAGCGGTCGTGCGCCCGCCGGCCTGGCCGCGGGTCTCTTTCTTGCAGCCGGTGTGGCGGCACCGGCGCTGGGCGCCTACTGGAGCGGGGATGGCATGCGCGCCGCGCTCGCCGCCGGCACCGCGAGCGTCTTCGCGTGGGCCGCGGCAGCGCTCAACCGTCGCACCAGCCGCCCCTGGTGGCGTGCCGATGCGAACCACGTGATCACCGCGGTGCTTTTGATACTGCCGGCCGCGCTGGCCATCCCGGTGGCTGGCAGCTACTACATGAGCACGCGCTTCGCCGCCATCGGCGCGGACTCCGGCGGACGCATGCATCACTTTCGCAGCGGCCTGGCGATGATCGACGAGGGTCCCCTGGCGAAGAGCTTCGGCATGGGCCTGGGACGCTATCCGGAGGTCTACTACTGGCGCAACCTCGCGGGTGAGTATCCGGGCACCTTCGGCATCGGCGAGGACGATAACGGCCGCTTCCTGCGCCTGACCGGGCCGCGCTATGCGATCGGCTATGGCGACACGCTGCGAATCGGGCAATCCTTGCCACAACCGCAAGGCGTGTGGTTCGCGTCGTTTCGCGCGCGCAGCACCGGGCCGGCGGCAACCCTGTACCTGAACCTGTGCGCCAAGCACCTGCTCTATCCGCAGGCATGCGCCGGCGCCTCGGTGGCGCTCAAGTCGGCGCAATGGACGCGCTTCAACCTGCCGCTCAACGGCAAGGGCGAGGCCGACGCACGCGGCGCACTGCCGCGCCCGCACTTCCTCATGCTGGGCATCGACGCCCAGGGCGCGCGCGTCGACATCGATGATTTCCAGTTGCTGGACGGCAGCGGACGGCCCCTGATCGCCAACGGCGGCTTCGAGACGGGCATGACGGGCTGGTTCTACTTCAGCGACCACTATCACCTGGCCTACCACGCCAAGAACATCCTGATCCACGTCCTCTTCGAGCAGGGCGGCATCGGGCTCATCGCCTTCCTGCTGGTGATCGCATTGGCAACCTGGCGCGCCGCGCGTGCCGGCGGCGACGCGTCGCTCCTGGCGGTGGCCATCGGTGGCTTCATGGTGGTCGGCATGTTCGATACCCTGATCGATGTGACGCGCCTGTCGATGCTCTTCTACTTCCTCGTGCTGGTGTGCGCCAGGCGCGCCGCGCCCGGCGCGCCCGACCCCTGGCGACTCGAATGGCGCCAGCGCCGGCGCCGGCAGCGCATCCGCACCGCGTCGCCCACCTGAGGCCCGCACACCCTAGACTTGCCAACATGACGACCCCGACCGACAACGCCATCCCGACCGAGGCAATACCCCGCGGTGAGCAAGGGCAGGTGACCCCATGAGCGCCCCCGACACGCCGCCGAAAACCGCCGAAGAGGTGGTCAAGAGCGAAGCCGCGCAACTCGACTTCCAGGGCCGCATGAGTTACGGCGACTATTTGCAGCTCGACCGCATCCTCGATGCGCAAAAGCCGCTCTCGCCCGATCACAACGAGATGCTCTTCATCGTGCAGCACCAGACGACCGAGCTGTGGATGAAGCTCATGCTGCACGAACTCTCCGCCGCGATCGCCAGCGTGCGCAGCGACGAACTGGGCAGCGCCTTCAAGATGCTGGCGAGGGTCTCGCGCATCATGGAGCAGATGGTGCACGCCTGGGACGT
>JBJXGS010000020.1:0-7299 GCA_046160545.1 Burkholderiales bacterium | reverse complement strand
AGGCGGTCCTCGGGCACCCCGGGCGAGGTCGGTGAGCGCGCATGCCAGGCAGCAACCGCGGCCTGCGCCGCGCTGCGCGCAGCCGTCCAGTGGGTCGTCTCGAAAGCGCAGGACTCCGCAACACGCGCACCGGCGGCAGCAAGCAGGCGCTTTACCTGCGCGAAATCCAGGTTGCGCGCGCGCGCGAAGTCGGACAGATCCAGGCCCGACGGCGACACCGCAAGTGCTGCGGCCAGCGCCTGGCCGTGATCGGCGCAGTCGAGCGCGCGCAACAGGGCCAGGCGTGCCGGCCGGGCGCGGCCGCGCGGCGGCGCGAAGATGTCGATGACCCGCGCGCCGCCCAGGGTGCGGCGCGCCGACTGGTCGCGCAGGATGGCGCGGTCGCCGTGACAGGCCTGCACCGGGCGGTCCAGCACCAGTTGCGCCAGTCCGGTCTCGCCGGGTGCCAGGCTGGCGGCTTCGAGCAGCGCCACGCGTCCGGTCACATCGGCCGCGCCCAGGTGCACATGCACCGGGGTCCAGTGGGCCAGCGGTCGCGCTTCGCCGGCCAGCACCTGCACCATGACGTCGATGCGAGTGACCGCGGGCGCGACGGCCGGGGCGACGATCCAGTCGCCGCGGCTGATGACAGCTGTCGCGCCGGCCAGGTTGAGGGCGCATCGCTCGCCGGCGACTGCGCGCTCGACTCCCCGGTCGTGCGCGCGCAGACCGCGCACGCGCGCGGACGCGCCGGCCAGGCGCGCCTCGACCATCTCGCCAGCGGCGACGCTGCCGGAGAGCACCGTGCCGGTCACGATCAGTCCGGCGCCCGGCAGCGTGAAGGCGCGATCGACGGTCATGCGCAGATGGTCGCCGGCGCGTGCGCTGCGTCCGGCCAGGTTATGCAGGTGTTCCCGCAGGGGCTCGACCCCGGTGCCGGTCAGGGCGGACAGGGGGAAGATCGGCACTTCACCGGCGCCGTGCGCTTCCAGGAGCGAGCTCACCTCGGCGGCCGCGGCGGTGGCGCGCGCCGGTTCGACCGCATCGATCTTGGTCAGCGCGACCGCACCGATCGGCACGCCGATCAATTCAAGAATCGCCAGGTGCTCGCGCGTCTGCGGCATGGGCCCGTCGTCGGCGGCCACCACCAGGAGCGCGCAGTCGATGCCGCTCACCCCGGCCAGCATGTTGTGCACGAAATGCTCGTGCCCCGGCACGTCGACAAAGCCGATGCGACGGCCCGCGGCGGTCTCGAGGTGGGCGAAGCCCAGGTCGATGGTCATGCCGCGACGCTTTTCCTCGGGCAGGCGATCGGTGTCGACGCCGGTCAGTTGCCGGATCAGGGATGTCTTGCCGTGGTCGACATGGCCCGCGGTGGCGATGATCATGACGGGTGCACCTGCGTTCCAAGTTGATCCCACTGCGCGGCGAAGCCGGCCTCGTCTTCCAGGCAACGCAGGTCCAGCCACAGGCGATCCTCTGCGATGCGGCCGACGACCGGAACCGGCAGCGCGCGCAACGCCGCATGCAGCCGCTCGAGCGCCTTGCCGCGCCCACGCGCGGCCAACGGTGACAAGACCAGTGCCGCGCTGGGGAGGAGCTTGCCCGGCTGCGCGCCCGAACCAATCTCGCTGGCGCAGTCGGCGACCGCTACCTCGGCCTGCCCTGCCAGGGCGCGCGCGGCCGTCGGCAGCATGCGCTCAGCCAGAGCACGAATCTCGGCCTGTGGTCGCGACAGGAGCCGCAGGGTCGGCAGGCGCCGGCTCAGGCTGTCGGGATCCAGGTGCAGTCGAAGCACCGCGCCCAGCGCGGCCAGCGTGATCTTGTCGACGCGCAGCGCGCGCTTGAGGGGATTCTTGTTTACCCGCGCGATCAGGTCCGCGCGCCCGGCGATGATGCCGGCCTGCGGTCCGCCCATCAGCTTGTCGGCGCTGAAGGTGACCAGGTCGGCGCCGGCCGCGAGCGCGCCGCGCACGGTCGGCTCGCGCGGCAGGCCCCAGGTCGACAGGTCGACCAATGCACCGGCGCCCAGGTCGTTGATGAACGGTACGCCGCGCTCGCGGCACAAGGCCGCCAGTTCGGGCTCGGGCACCGCGGCGGTGAAGCCCGAGATCACGTAGTTGCTGGCGTGCGCCTTCATGACCGCGCCGGTCCTGGCATTGATGGCCCCGGCGAAGTCGCGCAGGTGGGTGCGGTTGGTGGTGCCGACCTCGACCAGCTTGCAGCCGGCGCGTCGCATGATCTCGGGCAGGCGAAACGATCCGCCGATCTCGATCAGTTCGCCGCGCGAGACCGGCACCTCGCGGCGCTCGGCCAGGGCGTTGAGCGCGAGCAGCACCGCAGCAGCATTGTTGTTGACCACCGTCGCGGCTTCGGCGCCGGTCAGGTCGATGATCAGTTGCAGCACGTGGTCGTCGCGCTCGCCGCGCGCGCCACGCGCCAGGTCGAACTCGAGGTCGCAGGCACCGGCGGCGATTGCGATCGCCTCGAGTGCCTCGCGCGGCAGGGGCGCGCGTCCCAGATTGGTGTGCAGCACCGTGCCGGTCAGGTGGAAGACGCGGCGCGGCGCGGAGGCGAAGCGCTGCTCCAGGCTGCGCCCGCATGCGGCCAGCAATGCGGCTGCGTCGCGCTGCGCCTCGCCGCGCGCCAGGGCAGCGCGCAATTCGGCAAGTTCGG
The DNA here is from genome assembly GCA_046160545.1 of Burkholderiales bacterium. Taxonomy (GTDB): domain Bacteria; phylum Pseudomonadota; class Gammaproteobacteria; order Burkholderiales; family JAEUOS01; genus JAEUOS01. The sequence goes on along the minus strand of JBJXGS010000020.1, from coordinate 4,644 downwards.
CGCGCAACGCTTCGAGCAGCGCGGTTCGGCCGAAGCGCTCGATCAGCGGCGCGGCGTCGGCGTGCGCGGCGACGCTGTCGACCGAGGGCGGGCGGGGCGCTGCGAGTGTCATCAGGCGGCCCAGGCCTCGAGTTCCGCGGCCGTGAATCCTGCGGCCAGCCGCGCCGCGACGTTGAACGGCGGGCGCATGCGCGGCGCGCCGTGCGCGACGCGCATGCGCTCGAAGGCTTCGAGCGGTGCCTCGCCGCGTTCGGCGCACAGGTGCGCGTACCAGCGATTGCCGATGGCGACATGGCCGATCTCATCGGCCAGGATCAGATCCAGGATGGCCGCGGCCTTAGCGTCGCCATGCCTGGCCAGCGCCTCGCGCATGGCCGGGGTCACGTCCAGTCCGCGCGCCTCGAGCACCCGCGGCACCAGCGCCATGCGCGCGAGTACGTCGTCGCGCGTCTTCTCGGCCATCGCCCACAACCCGTCGTGTGCGGGAAAGTCGCCGTAGTCGTGTCCGTACACGGTTTTCAGGTGCGCGGCGAGCAGCGTGAAGTGATGTGCCTCCTCGGCAGCGACCTTCATCCAGTCGGCGTAGTAGGCGAGCGGCATGCCGCCGAAGCGGCATAGCGCATCCAGCGCCAGGTTGATGGCGTTGAATTCGATGTGGGCGATGGCGTGGATCAGCGCCGCACGCCCGGCGTGCGAGCCAGGGCCGCGGCGCGCGACCGCAGCGGGGTGGACCAGCAGCGGTCGTGCGGGCCGTCCCGGTGCCGCGGCCACCAGCGGCAGCGTATTCCCGTCACCAGCGGGCGCGCTGGCTGCGGCGCGCGTCAGCGCAACCTTGGTGGCGGGGTCAGGTTCGATCAGCGCGGCCAGCGCGGCGTGGCGGTCCATGCTCGCCTCAGCCCAGATGTGCCAGCACCTGGGCGGGCGTGTCGATGACGGCGTGCGCGCCCCAGGAAGAGGGCGGATCGCCGTCGCCCAGGTAGCCCCAGGTGACCGCCAGGGTCTTCATACCCGCGGCGTGCCCGGCCTGGATGTCGCGCAGATCATCGCCGACATACACGCAGGTGGCCGGATCGACACCGCATTCGAGCGCCGCGAGGATGAGCGGAGCCGGATGCGGCTTGGCGTGCGCGGTGCTGTCGCCGGAGACGATGGTCGCGGCACGGCCGGCCAGGCCGATGGCGCGTGCGAAAGGTTGGGTAAAGCGCGCCGCCTTGTTGGTGACCACACCCCACTTGAGCTCGCGCGACTCGATTTCGTCGAGCAGTTCGTGCACCCCGTCGAAGAGCCGCGAGTGCACGCACAGCGCGCGCGCGTAGTTGTCGAGGAACTCGACGCGGTGCGCCTCGTAGTCCGCGTCACCGGGTTTCAGGCCGAAGCCCACACCCACCAGGCCGCGTGCACCGGAGGAGGCCATGCGCCGCAGCGGTTCCAGCGGCAGGGCGGCCAGGCCGCGGTCGGTGCGCATCTTGTTGAGCGCGCCGGCCAGGTCCGGTGCGGTGTCGGCCAAGGTGCCGTCCAGGTCGAACAGGACGCAGCGGATCATGCGGGCTTCCTGGTCTGCAACATGTAGTTCACGTCGATGTCGGCTCCGAGCCGAAAGTGGTCGGTGAGCGGGTTGTAGGTGAGGCCCTTGAACTCGGCGGGTTCGAGGGAGGCAGCGCGGCAGAAGCGCGCCAGTTCGGAGGGCTTGATGAACTTGGCATAGTCATGGGTGCCGCGCGGCAGGAGGCGCAGCACATACTCGGCACCGATCACGGCGAAGAGATAGGACTTCGGGTTGCGGTTGATGGTCGAGAAAAACACCTGCCCGCCGGGCTTGACCAGCGTTGCGCAGGCGCGCACGGTCGAGGCCGGGTCGGGCACATGCTCGAGCATCTCCATGCAGGTGACCACATCGAAGCTGCCCGGCTCGCGCAGCGCCAGGTCCTCGGCGGCGATCGCCTCATAGTCGAGCTTCACGCCCGACTCCAGGCGATGCAGCATGGCCACCTTGAGCGGCTTCTCGGCTAAGTCGATGCCCAGCACGCGCGCGCCGCGCGCCGCCATGGACTCGGCCAGGATGCCGCCACCGCAACCGACGTCGAGTACGCGCCTGTCCTTGAGCGGTGCCAACGAATCGATCCAGTCCAGGCGCAGCGGATTGATGCGATGCAGGGGTTTGAATTCCGCACTCGGATCCCACCACTTGGCGGCTAATGCGGAGAACTTGGCCAGTTCGGCCGGATCGGCATTCATGATTTCATTTTCTCTTGACGCATTCAAGGTAGGCCGCGCCGTCGGGCGGCTGGCCGGCGGACTGGGCGCGCCACAGGGTCTCGCCCAGGCATTCGAGCACATCGTGCGCGGCTTCGTGCAGCGAGTCGTGCTTGCGCGCCAGGCGCTGGAACTCGCCGCGAATGCCCGGTGGCTGGTCGATGGAGATCTGTTCGGCCACCGAGAGGTGCATGGACAGGTGCAGGAAAGGATTGAGTTCGCCGGCCTCGGGGGTCCACTCGCGCTCTCGGGCGGCTTCCGGCGCCTCGAGCAGCGCGTGGTACTCGGGGTGCTCGAGCACCCAGTCCAGCGCCTGGTTCTCCAGCGGCGTCATGACCTCGCGCGAGCGGTGCTTGCGCCACACCCCGGAGAAGAAATCGCGCACCTCGGCGCGGCTCGGGTTGAACATGTCAGGACGCGGTCTTGTTCTTGTACTCGCACAGATCGGCGATGTTGCAGGCCGGGCAGGCGGGCTTTTGCGCCTTGCAGGTGTAGCGCCCGTGCAGGATCAGCCAGTGGTGCGCGTGCTGCTTGAATTCCTCCGGCACGAACTTGATGAGTTTCTGTTCGACGATCTCGACGGTCTTGCCCGGCGCCATCCCGGTGCGGTTGGCGACGCGGAAATTGTGCGTGTCGACCGCGATGGTCGGCTCGCCAAAGGCCACATTCAACACCACGTTTGCGGTCTTGCGGCCCACCCCCGGCAGGGCTTCGAGCGCGGCGCGTTCGCGCGGCACCTGCCCGCCGTGGCGTTCCAGCAGCAGGCGGGCGGTGGCAACGACGTTCTTGGCCTTGGCGCGCCACAGGCCGATGGTCTGGATGTAGGGTGCCAGAGCGTCCTCGCCCAGGGCCGCGATGGCCTGCGGCGTGTTGGCCACCGGATAGAGCTTGCGCGTGGCGGCGTTGACGCCGCGGTCGGTGGCCTGCGCCGACAGGATCACCGCGACCAGGAGCTCGAAGGGCGAGGCGTAGTCGAGGTCGCTCTTGGGGTGCGGGTTGGCCGCGCGCCAGCGGCTGAAGATCGCGTGTCGCTTGGCGGGGTTCATGCGTCGTTCCCTGTCAGTCTGGCGCGGCGCGCTTCGGCTTCGGCGATCTGGCGGCGCACCTCCTCGGACTCGGGCTCAAGGTTGCGCGGCTTGGCCGCAGCCTGCTGCGCCCGCGCGCGTTCGATGGCCGCGGCGATGATGGCCTTTTTCCTGGCTTCCGCGTCGTTGGCGGGTGCTGCGGGGGCCGGCGCCGAGCGCGCGGCGAGCTTGGCCTCGCGCGCGCGCTTCTCGGCCTCCAGGCGAGCGTTGCGCGCGTAGTAGCGGCTGCGCGCAAGGTCGGCGTCGGCCGTGTCCCAGGCGCGCGGCGGGGTGACCTGAACCATGGCGATGCAATCGACCGGGCAGGGCGCGATGCACAGCTCGCAACCGGTGCACCAGGAGTCGAGGATGGTGTGCATCTGCTTGGCCGCACCCAGGATGGCATCGACCGGGCAGGCCTGGATGCACAGGGTGCAGCCAATGCACAGGGCCTCGTCGATGACGGCGACCTCGAGCGGCTTTTCCACACCGTTGGCCGGATTGAGCGGCTTGGGCAGGGTCTTCAAAAGGTCGGCCAGCTTGACGATGCCGGCTGACCCGCCCGGCGGGCACTGGTTGATGTCGGCTTGGCCCTCCGCGATTGCCTGCGCGTACGGCCTGCAGCCGTTGTAGCCGCAGCGCGTGCACTGGGTCTGCGGCAGGAGCGCGTCGATCTGCTCGGCAAGCCGTGCGGTGGGTGCGTCGACAGAGGGGTTAATCACGCTAGAATTATCCCATTGGTGCGGCGCACAATCGTTGTGTCGACGTGTTTGCCGTGTCGACGCGTTCGTCAACCGAATGCGCAGGATGGGGTGATGGCGGGACCAGGGGAGAGCGCAATGGACATCGAGGGCACGAAGCGAACGCGGGCACGCACGCCGGCCAAGTCCAAGCGCGACCCCGAGCGCACCCGTGCGCGCATCCTGGACGCGGCCACGGCCGAATTCACCAAGCATGGCTTAGGCGGTGCGCGCGTGGATCGCATCGCCAAGCGCGCCGGCACCAACGAGCGCATGCTGTACTACTACTTCCTGTCCAAGGACCAGCTGTTCCTGACGGTCCTGGAGTCGGTCTACATCCGCTTGGCCGAGGCCGAGAAGGCGCTCGAACTCGACCACCTCGAGCCGGTCGAGGCAGTCCGGAAACTGGTGGAGTTCATCTGGAACTACTACATCCTGCATCCCGAGTTCATCAGCCTCATCAATACCGAGAACCTGCACGAGGCCAAGTACCTGAAGAAGTCGCGCAAGCTCGCGCAACTGGTGAGCCCGGTGCAGGACAACATCCGCACCATCGTGCAACGCGGCCAGGAGGCCGGCGTGTTCCG
>JBJXGS010000019.1:0-25142 GCA_046160545.1 Burkholderiales bacterium | reverse complement strand
GTGTCACGCGCCTTCAACCCCAGGAGGCGCGCGCTGCGCGTCGGCAGGCCGCACACGCGCACCATCTGCTCGACGCGGAGCGTCGGCAGCGACAAGCGGCGCTCAAGCGCCTGGCGCAGGCTATCCTCACCGACCACGCGATGCGCCGGTCGCGCCGCAGTTGCGAGGCCGCCGGCATCCTGCAGCGCGGCGTGGTCTTCGGCGCGCAGGTAGAACTCGCTCGCCAGGCGTACGCGCGGCCCGATCTCGAACAGGCGGTCGATGCGCACGCAGGCGCGCTGGCCGAGAAAGTGCGACCACGGCCCCGGCGCGCGCACCGGCGCGGACTTCAGCACCCGCACGACCAGGGGCAGGGAACGGCCGCGCGCGTCGCGGAACTGCAGAAAGCGCACGTCTGCCGGGGCCAGATCACGCCCGGAGACATAGGTGCCGCTGCCGTGCTCGCGGCGTATGGCGCCCTGGCGTTGCAGCTCGGCCAACGCCTTCTGGACCGTGCCAACGCTGACCCTGTGCAGGCGCGCGAACTCCTCTTCGGAGGGCAGGCGCTCGCCGGCGTGCCAGCGGCCGGCGGCGATGCCGGCGGTGATGCGCTCGGCAACCGCCTCGTGCTTGGTGCGCGCCCGCGGCACGGCGTCAGATCGTCGTGCCGAAGCGACTGATCGCGGTCTCGCGCTGGTCGAGCACTTCGCTGGTGGTGCGGGTACCCGAGGCCACCGCGAGTGCGAACTCGTAGAGCTTGTCGCCAAGCGGCGCCACACCCACCCCCTTCTCGAGGATGTCGGTGACGTCGAAGTCGATGTTCTCCGGCATCTTGCGCAGGGTATTGACGTTGCCGCTCACCTTGACGGTCGGCGAGACCATGTTGCCGATCGGGTTGCCGACGCCGGTGCCGAAAAAGATCATCTGGCAGCCGGCGGCGGCCATCGCAGTCATGTTCTCGACCGCGGGTGCGGGAGCCGCCATGAAGTGCAGTCCCGCTTTCCTGGGCGCCTCGCCGTAGTCGAGCACACCGATCAATTTCGAGGTGCCCGACTTGGCCATCGCGCCGAGTGCCTTCTCTTCAATGGTAGTGAGCCCGCCGCGGATGTTGTCGGGAGTCGGGTTGGTGCCGCGGATGTCCATGCCGATGCTCATCGCCTCGCGCTCCAGGCCGAGGACGCGATCCAGGAACTTCTGCCGCACCGCGTCGTCTGCCGCGCGCTCGGCGAACAGGTGCTCGGCGCCAAAGAATTCCGAGGTCTCGGAAATGATGATGGTGCCGCCGTCGCTGACGAGCCGGTCGGACATGCGCCCGATGGTCGGGTTGCAGGTCAGCCCCGAGGTGGTGTCGGAGCCGCCGCATTCGACGCCGATGCGCAGCATGGACGCAGGAAAGGTCTTGCGACGCAGGTTCGAGGCGGCAATCGCCAGGCGCGCCGCCTTGCGCGTGCCCTCGGCCACCGCACCGATGGTGCCGCCGTCCTGGTCCTGTACGGTCACCATTTCGACCCGCTTGCCGGTCGGGCGGATGCGGCGCGCGATCTCCTCGGTCGTCTGGCCCTCGAGGCCGACCAACAGCACCGAGGCGATGTTGGGATTGCGCGCCATGCCGGCCAGCGCCTCGTAGGTGATCTCGAGGTCGCGCCCGTACTGCCCGCGCACAAACAGCGTCGTGATCGGCAGTGTGCCCTGCACGGCCGCGCAGATGGCGCGCGTGATCGGGTTGGCGTTGTCCATGATCGACACCACGCCGACCCAGTTGCGCACCCCGGCGTCGCCGTTCTCGCGTTCGTAACCTGCAAATGTGCCTGCCATGGCCTATCTCCCGGGCTGGTCGCCGCGACCGCGCGCGGCATCGACATTGTGGGTGTGGACGTGCTCGCCGGCCGTGATCGCGCGACTGGCGCGGCCTATCACCTGGCCGTACTTGACGACCGGCGCATCGAGCGCGATATCGCGCGTGCAGACCTTGTGGCCGAACGGAATGTCGGTGGCGAGCTTGAGCGTATGGGTCGCTTCGCCTTGCAGCGTGCAGCCGGCGCCGGCGCTGCCGCTGTCAATCAGTGTGGCGACGTTGTCGCCGGGGTTGAGAACGATCGCGCGGGGCATGCGGATTCCTGCGGGCTTGGGCAGGCGTTGCAAATGGGAGGCCGACACTACACCCGGCGCGGCGCTCGCGTCAACGCTGCGATGCACAACTCCTCTATAGGACTTGGCCGCAGCGCATTTGACCGCGCATCCGGCCGGCGCTATATTGGCGCCACGATGGCGCGTCAGCCATCGCGTCAGGGAGGCAGGCAACATGGGCAAGGCACTCAGGGCGGGTTCTCTTGGCGCGGCGCTTGCAGCCGTATTGCTCGGCGTCGCGTCAGTCCCGGCGGTGCTCGCGCAGGGCAGCTGGAAGCCGGCCAAGCCGATCGAATTCGTCAGCCCCGCGGCGCCGGGCGGCTCGGTCGACTTGATGGTCAGGCTGACCCGCAAGTTGGCCGAGGATGCCAAGCTATACGACGTCGCCTCGAATTCGATCTACAAGACCGGCGCCAACGGCGGCATCGCGATGGACTACCTGATGCAGGCGGCCGGCAGCGGCGAGACCCTGATCACCGTCTCGCACACCAGCCTCACGCACAAGCTGACCGGCGAATCGAAATACGACTGGCGCGACCTGGTGCCGGTCGGCATCCTATTCAAGGAATACCACGTCATTGCCGTGCGCGCGGAGTCGCCGATCCGCGACGGACGCGACCTGATCGAGCGCCTGCGCCGCGATCCGTCCTCGGTGAGCTTCGGATTCTTTGGCAATCCGGGCAATCACCTGCACCTGGCCGCCGCGCTGCCGCTCAAGGCAGCCGGCGTCAACATCCGCAAACTCACCACCGTGCCCTACCGTTCGGGGCCGGAAGCGATCACCGCCGTCATCGGCGGCCACCTCGACGCAGCGCTGGTGTCGGCCGTCAACACCGAGCAACACGTGGCCGCCGGGCGCCTGCGCGTGCTCACCCAGACCGCGGGCAAGCGCCTGCCGGGCTTTTTGCAGCAGGTGCCGACCTGGAAGGAACTGGGTGTCAACATCGAGTACGCGACCGCGCAGGGTTTCGGCGGACCAAAAGACATGCCGCGCGAGGCGGTGGCGTTCTGGGAGGGCGTGCTCGCGCGGGTGTCTCGCGACGAGGAATGGAACCGTCAGCTCGCGCGCAACCTGTGGGAAGGCTCGTACATGACCGCCGCCCAGCATCGCAAGTATTACGAGGACGAGTTCGCCAAGTTGCAGGCGGTGCTAGCCGAGCTGGGTCTGATCAAGTAGCGGCCTGCCGCGCGACGCGGCAGGCCTGCCTTCACCGGCCCATCAGGCCGGTCAGTTCCGCCAGTACCTCATCGGGACGCGGCAGGACGCCGGCGGGATAGAGGTGCCTGGCGCGCACCACGCCCTGCGGGTCGATCACGACTACCGCACGCAGGGTGTAGCCGGCTTCGGCGTTGTAGACACCGAGGGCCTGCGATACGCCGCCGTGCGGATGGAAGTCCGACAGCAACGGATGGCCGACGCCACCCATGGTTTGGGCCCAAACCTTGAGCGAAGGCACCGGGTCGCACGACAGTCCCAGGACCTGGGCACCCTTTTCTTCATACTGCTTCAACGCACGGTTGAAGTTGGAGGTCTGGTTGCTTCACCCGCCGGTGAAGGCGAACGGATAGGCCGAGATCACGACCCATTTGCTGCCGCGGTACTGGGCGAGCGATATTTCGCTGCCGTCATGCGCCCTGAGCTTGAATTCCGGCGCGGGTTTGCCGACTTCTGCCATGAATGCTCCTTGTCGTTGCGAGGTGACCACGAGTGTGGCTTAGCAACGATACCCGAGATCGCGTGCCCGCGTCGCCGCGGCACCAGGCGCGGAGTCCTCCCCGCGCACCGGTGCGTTGTCCGGCTTGCTCCCGATTAGGGAGCATGCTAGCATTCCCGGATGCGCGTCATCGCTCTTGCCGTATTGCGGGATTTCTGGCGCAAGCACCCTCTAGCGCAGGCACCCTTGCAGAACTGGTACGCCGAAGCAAGGCGCGCAACCTGGAGGAGTCCTGCTGAGGTCAAGCAGGCGCACCGCTCGGCGAGTTTCCTGGCAGGCGACCGCGTGGTGTTCAACGTCAAGGGCAACGACTATCGCCTGATCGTGGCAATTCGCTACCGCAGCCAGATCATGTATGTCCGACTCATCGGCACCCACCGCGACTACGACAAGGTGGATGCGACCACAGTATGAGGCTTTACATGGAACTCAAGCCGATTCGCAACAAGCGGGAACATCAGGCGGCGCTCCGGGAGATAGAGGCCCTCTGGAACGCCAAGGATGGCTCGGCGCAGTCAGACCGGCTCGAAGTGCTCGCCTTGCTGGTCGAACGCTACGAACAGGAGCATTTCCCGATCCCCGATCCCGACCCGATCGACTTCCTTCACTACGTGATGGAATCGCGCGGTCTGGCGCGCAAGGACCTCGAGCCTTTCCTCGGCTCGCGCGCGCGCGTCGCCGAAGTACTCAATCGCGTGCGCCCGCTGTCGCTGGAAATGATCCGCAAGCTCGCCGAGGGATTGGGAATTCCCGCCGAGGTACTGGTCCGCCGCTACGCGCTGGCGGCGTGATCGACGACGCCAGGTCACCCACCGCGACAACCCGCCGGCAATCGCTGCATCATGCGATCTCGGCCACTCCGTTGGCCAGCACCACGCGCCCCGGCTCGCACTGGGTCTCGTCGAGCAGCGGGTGTCCCATGGCGCGGGCGCGAAAGCGCACCCGACCGGGTTCGAGCCACAGTTCGGTGCGCAAGGTCTCGCCGGGATAGACCGGCGCCGAGAAGCGTAGCGACAGCGACTTGAGCCGCGCCGGGTCTGACCCGCAGCACTCGCGCAGGATCGCCAAGCCCGCAACGCCGTAACTGGCCAGGCCATGCAGGATCGGGCGCGCGAAGCCGGCCGCGCGCGCCACAGCGGGTTCGATGTGCAAGGGGTTGTAGTCGCCGGACAGGCGATAGATCTGCGCGGCGCGTGGCGAGGTCTCGAAATCGACGCTTTGATCCGGGTCCGACTCTGGGGCCGCAGGCAACGCCGACGGCGGCGCATCGCCACCTTTGGGGCCGTTGCCCTGGACCTCGGAAAAGCCGCCGTCGCCGCGCGCGAAGGTGACCTGCCGCACCGTGGCATAGAGCTCGCCGCTGGCGACGTCGCGCACCTCGCGCTCGGCCACCACCAGCGCACCGCGCCCGGCACCCTTGTCGATAAGCGCGGTAATGCGCAGTTTGCCGACGATGGTGGCCGCGGCCGGCATTAGCCGGTGCAGTTGCACCGCCTGCTCGCCGTGCAGCACCTTGACCCAGTCGATGCCCGAATCCGGCTCCTTCATCCAGAAGCCCGGCGAGCCCAGCACCACCGCCATGGTCGGCAGCGCCACCAGGTCCTTCTCGTAGACGTGGCGCAGATCGCGCTCATCGAGCGGATCGCGGCCCAGGCCCAGGCCCAGGGCGTAGAGCATGGTGTCGCGCGCGGTGTAGCTTTGCACGACATCGGCGAAGCGACGGTTCTTCAAGGCGTGGTAATCAATCATGATGCGCCCTCCCCGGGCCGCGGCCGCGCTTGACAGCCACTGACGGTTGGAATACAAAGTCGGTGTTTGGATATTCGCATCTTGTGCGGATATGCGAACAGCGGCAGCAACTATAGCGAACTTCGCGGCAGCTTCGCAACCAGCGCCCATACCCCGGAGACACTGCAAATGACCATCCGCGCGCGCCTTCTCCTGGCCGCATTCGCGGCGACCTGGCTTGCCTTGACCAGTGTGCCGGCGAGCGCGCAGGCTTTAGGCAACCGGCCGATCCGCATCATCACCCCCTATTCGACCGGCGGGCCGGTCGATGTCGCCTCGCGCCTGATCGCAGAATCGATGAGCCCCATCCTCGGCGTGCCGGTGGTCATCGAAAACCGGCCCGGCGCCTCTGGAAAGATCGCCGCGGAGGCAGTGGCGCGCGCCGAGCCGGACGGGCACACATTGATGTACGGCGGCAACACCCAGTACGTGATGCTGCCCTTGCTCGACAAGAACTTCAGCGCCAATCCGTTCACCGACTTTCGCATGGTCTCGATCCATACCAAGTACGACATCGTCGCGATGACCCATGCCGCCTCGGGCATCAAGTCCATGAAGGAACTGCTGGCAAAGATGCAGAACCGCACCGAGGACGTGATCTTCGCCTCGATCGGCCAGCCGCAGCTGACCCCGACCGGGCTCGCCTTCCTGGTGTTCACCAAGATGTACAACGCCAACGCGCGCGCGATCAACTATCCCGGGCAGGCGCCGGGCCTGATCGATCTGATCGCCGGCCGCGCGACTTTCGCGTTCTACCTCCTGACCGGGACCCAGCAGCACCTCCAGAGCGGCAAGCTCGTGGCGCTCGCGGTGGCCTCGCCCGAGCGCATACCGCAACTGCCGGACGTACCGACCATGGGCGAGGCAGGCTTTCCCGAATTCATGGTGGCCAACAACTGGTTGCCCTGGATCGCGGTTGCGGCGCCCGGCAAGACCCCGGACGCCATCGTGGCGCAGATCAATCGCGCCATCGTGCAGGGCGCGCAGACCGAGGCCTTCAAGACGCGCTTCGCCGCCACCGGATTGCGCGTGGCCGCCAGCGGCACCGCGCCGCAGGACCAGGTGTCGTGGCGCGCCGAGTTCGACCGCCTTGCCGCAACGCTCAAGCGCTTTGAGATCACCCTACCCGACGCGAAGTAAGGGCTTGAGAGCATGAACTTCGCGATGACCGATGAGCAGACGCTCCTGGCCGAGAGTGCGGCGCGCTGGGTTGCCGACCAGGGCCCGGCCGCCGACGCAAAGGGCACTTCCGCGCGCTGGCAGGACATGGCACGTCTGGGCTGGCTGGGCATGACCTTGCCGGATGCCGACGGCGCGACGCCCGCCTGCGGGCTCGCCGAAGCGTGTGTGCTCGCACAGGCTTTCGGCGCCGGCCCCCTGCCCGACCCCTTCATAACAGTCATCGTCGAGGCGGCAGCGCTGCTCGCTCGTGATCCGGCAACGCAGGCGGGCTTGCTGGCTGGCATCGCCGACGGCAGCGCGATGGTGGTCCCGGCGTTTTTCGAACCCGGTGGCTCGGTCGAGCCGGCCACCCGCGCAACCCGTGCCGCAGAGGGATGGCGCCTGACCGGCAGGAAGCGCCCTGTGCCGTTCGGTGCAAGCGCTGCGGCCTGGCTCGTCAGTGCCATCGACGACGCCGGGGAATTCGGCCTCTTCGTCATGCCGCGCAACACAGCCGGCGTTGCGGTGCGCGAATTCGAAACTGTCGATGGCGGCACCGCGGCTACCCTGGAAATACACGCTGCCCTGCCCGCCGCGGCCCGGCTTGCCGGCGTTACGCGCGCGCACTATGACGCGGCGCGCGATCACGCGGCGCTCGCCGCCTGTGCGGAATCCGTCGGCGCCATGGAGGTACTGCTCAAGGCCACCATCGCCTACACCCGCACGCGTGTGCAGTTCGGCAAACCGCTGGCGGCCAACCAGGTGTTGCGTCACCGCATGGCGGACATGGCGGTCGCCTTCGAGGAGGCGCGCGCAGTCACCAGCGCCAGCATCGCAGAAGTCGCCGCGCTTGCCGAGTCGGCAGGCATCGCCCGGTCGCGGGCCGTCGCCGCGACGCGAGCCAAGGTCGCTACGGCAGCGCGCAAGGTCGCCGAAGAGGCAATCCAGCTGCACGGCGGCATGGGCGTGACCGAAGAGCTTTCCATCGGGCGCTTCCTGCGCCGCCAGCTCGCCCTCGAGGCGCTCCATGGCAGCGGCGATGCACACCTGCGGCGCCTGGCCGAATTACCCGAAGATGACGCGGACACGCCGCCCGGAGGGCAGGTCGGGGACAGCGCGTTTCGCGACGAGGTGCGCGAATTCATCGCGCGCGAACTCAAACCGGAAATGGTGCGGGCGGCACGCCTGGCGACGACGGTCTTCGTCGAACCCGACATCGGCCTGCAATGGCACCGCGCGCTGCACCGTCGCGGCTGGATCGCGCCGGCCTGGCCGGTCGAGTACGGCGGCACAGGCTGGAGCCTGGAAAAGCGCTGGATATTCGAGACCGAATGCGCCGCCGCCGGCGCCCCCGGGCTCTCGCCGCTTGGGTTGCGCATGGCGGGACCGGTGATCATGCGCTTCGGCACGCCGGAACAAAAGGCCCATTACCTGCCGCGCATCCTTTCCGGGGAGGACTACTGGTGCCAGGGTTACTCCGAGCCCGGCTCCGGCTCGGACCTGGCCTCGCTTTCCACCCGCGCGGTACGCGATGGCGATCACTATGTCATCAACGGCACCAAGATCTGGACCACACACGCACAGTTCGCCAATCGCATGTTTGCCCTGGTGCGTACCGGCGAGACAACCGTGAAAAAGCACGAGGGAATCAGCTTCCTGCTCATCGACATGGCTACGCCGGGCATCACGGTGCGACCGATTCGTGGCGTGTCCGGGGACCACGAGGTCAACCAGGTTTTTTTCGACGACGTGCGCGTGCCCGTTTCTTGTCGCCTGGGTGATGAAGGCCAGGGCTGGACGGTCGCAAAGTACCTGCTCGAGTTCGAGCGCGGCGGTACCATCAATTCGGGTCGCACCCTGGCTGCGCTGCGCCGAGTACGCCGGTTGCGGGTCGAAAGACCGCAGGGCCGCCAGCGCGCGCTTGCACCAGACGACGCGCTCGCCTTCGCTGCCGTGACCGCGGATTTGCGCGCCTTGGGGGCGACCGAGCTGCGCGTCATGTCGAGCCTGGCGGTAGGCCAGAACCCGGGCTCGATATCCTCCCTGCTCAAGCTGCGCTGGAGCGAGGTGCACCAGGCGGTCACGCGCCTGGGCCTGCGCATGCTGGGCGCCGACGCACTGGCATGGGAGTCCCAGCGCCCCCTGCACCACATCGAACAGGACACGGTGCTCGAGGAAGCGGCCCGTCCGCTCCTGGCCGCCTACCTGGGTTCGCGTGCCTTCACCATTTTCGGCGGGACCTCCGAGATCCAGCGCGAGATCATCGCCCGCGAGTGGGTAGGTTAATGCCAACTGATCGCGTATCCAGCGCACCACACCGAAAGCGACAACATGCATCGCGGGCCGCAATCCACTCTTCCACATGGCGCGGCCTTCCTGCCAAACCGCGCTGCGGCGCATTGCGGACGAACAAGCCCATGAGCATCGACTTCACACCCGAGCAACTGCAGATCCGTGACGGCGTCACCAAACTGTGCGAACGCTTTGGCGACGCCTACTGGCTGGCGCGCGATGACGACGGGCGCTTTCCCGAGGATTTCTGCCAGGCCATCGCCGACCACGGCTACATGGGCATCGCGATTCCGACCGAGTACGGCGGATCGGGTCTGGGCATCACCGAGGCCGCGCTCCTGATGCAGGCGATCTCGCAGTCTGGTGCCGGCAACGGCGGGGTCTCGTCGATCTCGATCGGCATCTTCGGCATCAACCCGGTGGTGCGCTTTGGCAGCGAGGAGCAGAAGCGGCGCATGCTGCCGCCCCTGATCAAGCGCACCGACATCGCCTGCTTCGGCGTCACCGAGCCCAACACCGGCCTGGACACGACGCGCTTGAAGACCCGCGCGGTCAGGAAGGGGGATCGCTACGTGGTGCACGGCCAGAAGATCTGGATCTCCACCGCGCAGGTCGCCAACAAGATCCTGCTCATCGCACGCACCTCGGAAGAAGGCGCGACCGAGCGGCCCATCGACGGGCTCTCGCTCTTCTATACCGACATCGACCGCTCAAAAATGGAGATCCGCACCATCGACAAGATGGGCCGCAAGTGCGTCGACTCCAACCAGGTTTTTTTCGACGGCCTCGAGATCCCGGTGGAGAACCGCATCGGTGAAGAGGGCAAGGGATTCCGCTACCTGCTGCACGGCATCAACCCGGAGCGCATCCTGATTGCCGCGGGATTGGTCGGGCTCGGGCGCGTGGCGATCGACAAGGCGACGAAGTACGCCAAGGAGCGCGTCGTCTTCGACCGCCCGATCGGCATGAACCAGGCCATCCAGCACCCGCTTGCGCACAGCTGGGCCGAACTGGAAGCGGCCAACCTGATGGCCTTTCGCGCCGCCCAGCTCTACGATCGCGGCGAGGATTGCGGCGCCATGGCCAATGCCGCCAAGTACCTGGCCGGCGAAGCCACCTTCAACGCCTGCAACAACGCCATCCTCACCCATGGCGGCATGGGCTACGCGAAGGAGTACCACGTCGAGCGCTACCTGCGCGAAGCGCTGATCCACCGCCTGGCGCCGATCACCCCGCACCTGATCCTGTGCTACCTGGCCGAGCGCGTACTGGGCCTGCCGAAATCGTACTGATGCAGCCAACCCCACCCGGCAAGCCGCAGCGCGAGAATCGCGCGGCACTGCATACAAGGGGTGCGACATGAGCGGACCGCTCGCGGGCGTGCGCATCATCGACCTGTCCAACATGCTCATGGCGCCCTATGCCACGCAGATCCTGGGCGACATGGGAGCCGACGTCATCAAGGTGGAGGCCCCGGGCGGCGACCCGATCCGCGGCATCGGCCCGTTTCGCAACCCCGGCATGGGCGCGATCTTCCTCAACACCAACCGCAGCAAGCGCTCGATCGTGCTGGACTTGAAAAGCGCCGCCGGCCGTACTGCAGCGCTGGATCTGATCCGCGCTGCCGATGTGCTGGTCTACAACCTCCGGCCACAGTCGATGGCGCGCCTGGGGCTGGGTTACGAGGAGCTCGCGCGCGACAACCCGGGCCTGATCTACGCGGGGATGTACGGCTTTGGCCAGGACGGCCCCTACGCGGCGCGCCCGGCCTTCGACGACCTGATCCAGGGCGGCGTCGCGATTCCGTCCCTGGCGGCCAAGGCCGACGGCGGTGCGCCGCGCTATGCACCGACGGCGATCGTCGACCGCGGTGTGGCGCTGTGGGCTGTCGGCCAGATCAACGCCGCGCTTTATGCGAGGAGCCGCACCGGACGCGGCCAGAAGGTCGACGTGCCGATGTTCGAGATGATGGCGAGCTTCGTCCTGGGCGACCACATGGCGGGCCAGGCCTTCGACCCCCCTATTGGCCCACCGGGCTACGTGCGCATGCTCAACCCGCACCGGCGTCCCTATCGCACGCAGGACGGCCACGTGTGCGCGATGATCTATACCGACCGCCACTGGCGCTCGTTCTTTCGCGCGCTCGGCCGCGAGGCCGAGTTCGACGCCGACCCGCGCTACAAGACCATGACCTCGCGCACCGAGAACATCCACGCGCTGTATGCGGAGCTCGATGCGCTTCTGGCCACGCGCAGCACCGCCGAGTGGATGGCGCTCTTCGAGCGCGCTGACGTGCCGGCCATGCCGCTGGCCACGCTCGAGTCGCTGCTCGACGACCCGCACCTCGCGGCGACCGGATTCTTCTGCGTCGAGGAACATCCCAGCGAAGGGCGCCTGCGCGGCATGGCCTACCCAGGCACGTTTTCCGAGACCCAGCCGGCCGGCACCCGCCCCGTGCCGCGTCTGGGCGAGCATACTTTTGAGGTCCTGCGCGAGATCGGTTATACCGATGAGCGCATCGCGGCAATCACCACCCCTCCCGTCGGCGCGACGGGCAACCACAAGGAGACTTGAACCATGGCAGGGCTTTACTACGAGGAATTCAAGATCGGCATGGAGTTCCAGCATGCGCTGACGCGCACCGTGACCGAAATGGACAACATCATGTTCTGCGCGATGACGCACAATCCGCAGCCGCTGCACCTGGACGAGGAATACTCCAAGCAGACCGAGTACGGCCAGCGCCTCGTCAACAGCCTTTTCACGCTCGGGCTGGTGATCGGCGTCACGGTGGCCGACACGACGCTCGGCACGACGCTGGGCAACCTGGGCATGACCGACGTGCGCTTCAAGAACCCGGTCTTCCACGGCGACACCATCCGCTCGTCCACGCGCATCAAGGACATGCGCGAGAGCAAGTCGCGGCCCCGCGACGGCATCGTCACCTTCGAGCACTTCGGCCACAACCAGCACGGCAAGGAGGTCTGCTACGTGGTGCGCATGGGACTCATCAAGAAGCGCCCGGTATGATGCTCCGCTCCTGGCTGTTCGTCCCCGGCGACTCCGAGCGCAAGCAGGAGAAGAGCCGCGAAAATCCCGCCGACGCGCTGATCCTCGACCTCGAGGACTCGGTCTCCAAGGACCGCCAGCAGATCGCGCGCGAGATGACCTGCGCCTACCTGAAGGCACGTCCCGACCGCTCGCGCCAGAAGCTCTACGTGCGCATCAACCCGCTGGACACGCCGCTGTCGCTGCCGGACCTGTCCGCGGTGATGCCCGGCGCGCCCGACGGCATCTGCCTGCCCAAGGTGTACTCGGCCAAGGACGTCAACACGCTCGCCAACTACCTGTCGGCGCTGGAAGCGCGCGACGGGCTGCCGATCGGCTCGACCAGGATCCTGTGCGTGGCCACCGAGACCGCGGCGTCGCTGCTCACCTTCCATACCTACCTGGACGGGGTGTCCGACCGCCTCGTCGCGATGACCTGGGGCGGTGAGGATTTGGCCGCCGCCCTCGGCGCCTCCGACAACCGCAACCCGGCCACCGGCGGCTACGACGACCCATACCTGATGGCAAAGTCGCTGTGCCTGGCCGCCGCGCGCGCCATCGGTGTGCAGCCGCTCGGCGTGGTCTATGTCGACTACAAGGACTTGAGCGGCCTGGCGGCCGACTGCCTGCGCGACCGCCGCGCCGGCTTCATCGGCAAGATCGCCATCCATCCGGACCAGTCGGCAGTGATCAACCAGGCCTTCACCCCGTCAGCAGAGGAAGTCGCGCACGCGCGGCGCGTGGTCGAGATCTTCGAGAAGAACCCGGGCCTGGGAACCGTCGGCCTGGACGGCAAGATGCTCGACATGCCGCATTTGAAACAGGCGCGCAACCTGCTGGCGCTGGCCACGCAGGCAGGCGCGGCATGAAACGCCGCGCGCGCCCACGTCGGTGCGCAAGCCGCCATTCCACATGCAAGGAGGAGACCTGAACATGAAAAACCCGATGAGCCTCAGGGGCCTGAACATCATCGTCACCGGCGCCGGACAGGGCATTGGCGAGGCTGTGGCACG
The DNA here is from genome assembly GCA_046160545.1 of Burkholderiales bacterium. Classification (GTDB taxonomy): domain Bacteria; phylum Pseudomonadota; class Gammaproteobacteria; order Burkholderiales; family JAEUOS01; genus JAEUOS01. The sequence continues at coordinate 12,019 of JBJXGS010000019.1, read as the reverse complement.
CCTGGTGGCCGACCTCGAAGGCCGCCCGATCCTGATCGATATGAACGCCGAGAAGGTGCGCGCAGTCGCCGCTTCCTTAGGCAAGGCCGGCGCCGAAGCCCATGTCGGCTCGGTGGCCGAACCCGGCTTCGTGCAGGCCACCGTGGACGCCATGGTCACGCGCCACGGTGCCGTGCACGGGCTGGTCAACAACGCCGGCATCGTGCGCGCGGCGATGATCCACAAGATGTCGGCCGACACCTGGCAGCAGGTCATCGATGTCAACCTGTCGGGGGTCTTCTACTGCCTGCAGGCCGTCGGCCGCCACATGCTCGACCGCGCCGCCTCCGGCGACAAGAGCCCGGCCTCGATCGTCAACATCTCGTCGGACGCCGGCCGGCGCGGCACCATCGGCCAGATCAACTATGGCGCGGCCAAGTCCGGCGTGCTCGGCATCACCATGAGCGCGGCGCGCGAATGGGCCGCGCAGGGCATCCGCGTGAACTCGATCTGCTTCGGTGTGGTCGAGACCGAGATGACCGAGACCATCCGCTCCGACAAGTTTCGCGACCGGGTCATGTCGCAGGTGCCGATGGGTCGCTTCTCCTCGCCAGAGGAAGTCTCGCAGCCGGTCTGCTTCCTGCTCTCCGGCGCCGCCAGCTACATCACCGGCCAGCACCTGTCGGTCAATGGCGGCTATACCATCGCGGTCTGACATCAACTCTGCCAAGAACACCCATGGCCATCACCGAATTCGATCGCGTCACACTTGAAACCGAGGGTGCAATCGCCACCGTGCGCCTCAACCATCCCGAGGTCCTGAACGCCACCTCACGCGCGATGATCGACGGATTGCATTCCGCGGTCGACGCCATCGAGGCCACCAAAGGCGAGGTGCGCTGCGTCATCCTGACCGGCAGCGGACGCGCCTTTTGCGCCGGCGCCAACCTGCAGGACCGGCGCGCCGACGCGCCGCCGGGACACATGCCGCCGCCGGGCGCGAGCCTGGAGACCGTGTACCACCCGCTGCTGCGCCGCCTGCGCGGACTGCCCTGTCCCATCGTGTCGGCTGTCAATGGCGCTGCTGCCGGCGTCGGCATGAGCCTGGCGTTGATGGGCGACCTGATCCTGGCTGCGCGCTCGGCCTACTTTCTGCAGGCCTTCCGTCGTATTGGCCTAGTGCCTGACGGCGGCTCGACCTGGCTTTTGCCGCGGCGCATCGGCACCGCGCGCGCGCTGGAGCTGTCGCTGCTGGGCGAAAAGCTGCCCGCCGAGACCGCACTGGCCTGGGGCCTCATCAATCGCGTCTGCGATGACGACAAGCTCATGGACGAAGCACGCGCGCTGGCCGCCAATCTGGCCGCCGGACCCACGGTGGCCCTGAACATGACGCGTCAGCTGTACTGGCAAAGCCCGGACAATTCTTTCGAGGACCAGTTGAATATGGAGTGTCGCAGCCAGATCGCCGCCGGCCGCACGGCCGACAACAAGGAAGGGGTGCAGGCATTCCTCGAAAAGCGGCCGGCGCGTTTCCAGGGTCGCTAGCGCGGAGGACCGGGCCCGCGGCCGGCGCACTTTTGCGCCGGTGTGGCGCTGGTACGAGCAGCCGAGCCGTGTTAGTCTGATCCGTATGCCGGCTACGCCATTGGCAAGCCGGGCACGACGCGAAGGAGACTCGCATGACTCGGCAAATTCGTCATATCGGCGCTCTGGCGCTCGCTGCGTTGATCGCCACTCCCGCCGTGGCGCAGGACATCAAGCTGCCGCCGACGCTCACCTTCACCGCCTATGACACCGGCTCGTCGGGTTTCAACATGGCCGTGGCGATCGGCAAGGCGATGAAGGACAAGCACGGCACCGACGTACGCGTGCTGCCGGCAGGCAACGATGTCGCGCGCTTGGCCCCGCTCAAGGCGGGTCGCGCGCAGGCCTCCGCCATGGGCATCGGCGTGTATTTCGCGCAGGAGGGCGTGTTCGAGTTCGCCGTCAGGGAGTGGGGGCCGCAGCCGCTGCGATTGATGCTCGCCTCGTCGTCGTGCAATTCCATTTCGCTGGGCGTGGCCAAGGACACCGGTGTCAAGGAGATCAAGGACCTGAAGGGCAAGCGCATCGGCATGGTGGTTGGCTCGCCGGCGTTGAACCAGAACGCGCTGGCCGTGATCGCCTTCGGCAACCTCACCCGCAACGACGTCCGGCTGGTCGAATTCTCCAGCTACGGCGCGATGTGGAAGGGCATGATGAACAACGAAGTCGACGCCGCCATCGCCTCGAACATCTCCGGCCAGGCCAAGGAGATGGAGGCCTCGCCGCGCGGCCTGATGTTTCCGCAAACCCCGCATGCCGACAAGGCCGGCTGGGCGCGCTTGAACAAGGTCGCGCCGTTCTACATTCCGCAGAAATCCACCTGCGGCGTCGACGCCTCGAAGGAGCGGCCGGCGGAAATGCCCAACTATCCCTACCCGATTTTCGTGTCCTACGCCGCGCAGCCTGCCGACGTGATTCACGGCGCCACCAAGTCGATGATCGTCAATTACGCGCTCTACAAGGATGGTGCGCCAGGCGCCGACGGCTTCGAGCTGGCGCGCCAGAATCTGGCCTGGGTGCTGCCGCTGCACGACGGCGCGGTGCGCGCGATCCGCGAAGCCGGCGCCTGGAAGCCCGAACTCGACGCGCACCAGCAGGCGATGGTGCGGCGCCAGGCGGTGCTGGGCGAGGCCTGGGCGACGTACATGAAGACCAGCCCGCCCGAGGCGCCCGAGGCGTTTCGTCGTGGCTGGATGGACGCGCGCGCCGGTGCCCTCAAGAAGGCCGGCATGGACACGGTGTTCGACTGACCTAAGGCGCGCACGTTTTTCGCTGCAAGAGCGAGCGGCGCGGTTAGCGCGAGCGTTCCATGACCGGCCCGCGCGCCACCCAGGCGCTTGACGATCCGCACGTTGCCGGCCCGGCCGAGTCGGAGACCCTGCGCCTGCGCACGCTGCCACCGGGCTGGCGCGGCGCGCTGATCGTCGCTACCGCGGCCACCATCTTCCTGTGCGTCAACCAGCAGTTCGTGCTGCGTTTTTTCGTTGGCTTCACACCGCTCAACACCGAGTATTACTACGCGCTGGTGCTCTTGATGCTGCCGTTCGTGTTCGTCGTCTTCCCGGGCGGGGCGCGCGCGCCGCTGGATCGGGTGCCCTGGTACGACGCGCTGCTGTTCGTCGCCACGCTCGCAGCGGCTCTGCTGCTGATGGTCAGCGTGCGCCAGGCGGCGGCGCTGGGCTGGGAATTCGGCGGGGCGCCGGACCGGCTGGTGTGGGCGGGCTATCTGATGTGGGCGCTCCTGATGGAGGGCCTGCGGCGCACCGGCGGCTGGGGCCTGGTGTTGTCGGTGGCGCCGTTCACGTTCTATCCGCTCTTTGCCGAGTCGTCCTGGCTGGGGCCGCTCAAGGGCGTGCAATCGACGCCGGCGCAGGCCAGCGCCTATCACATGCTGTCGGTGGAAAGCCTCTTGGGGATCCCGATGCAGGCCTTTGCCGAGACCGTGATCGGCTTCCTCGTCTTTGGCACCGCCCTCATGCTGACCGGCGCCGGCCGCTTTTTCATCAACCTGTCGTTCGCGATCTGCGGCACGTTTCGCGGTGGCGCGGCCAAGGTGGGCATTTTCGCCTCGGCGCTCCTGGGCATGATGTCGGGCTCGGTGGTCAGCAACGTGCTCACCGCCGGCACCATGACCATCCCGGTCATGAAGCGCACCGGCTTTCGCGCCTCCTATGCCGGCGCCATCGAGGCCTGCGCCTCCACCGGCGCGGTGCTGGCGCCGCCGGTGATGGGCGCCACCGCGTTCGTGATGGCGCAGTTCCTCAACGTCAGCTACGCGCAAGTGGCGCTGGCGGCGACCATCCCGGCGCTGCTCTACTACCTGGGCCTGTTCATGCAGGTCGACGCCTATGCGGCGCGCCACGGCCTGGCCGGCCTGCCGCGCGCGGAGTTGCCGAGCCTGCGCCAGACCCTGCGCGAGGGCTGGTACTACGGCTTTGTGATCGCCCTCCTCATCTTCATGCTGCTGGTCATGAAGCGCGAGAGCCACGCGCCTTTTTACGCGACTCTGTTGTTGCTGGTGCTGAACCAGCTGTTCAACCACGACAAATGGGGCTGGGCGACGGTCCTGAAATTTCTCGAAACGAACGGGCGCACCTTCGTTGAACTGGTCGGCATCCTCGCCGGCTGCGGCCTTTTGATCGGCGCCTTTTCGCTGACCGGCGTGATCTCAAGCCTGGCCAACGACATGCTGCGCATCGCCGGCAACAATGCGCTCCTGCTGCTGGCGATGACGGCGGTGACCAGCCTGGTGCTGGGCCTGGGCCTGACCACCACGGCCTGCTACATCTTTCTTGCCATCCTGGTCGGCCCGGCGCTCGAAAAGGCGGGCTTGAACAAGATGGCTGTGCACATGTTTGTTTTCTACTGGGGCATGCTGTCCGCGATCACCCCGCCGGTGGCGATCGCATCCTTCGCCGCCGCCGGCATCGCCGGCGCACCGCCGATGAAGACCGGCTGGGAATCGATGCGCGTGGGCAGCATCATCTATTTCATCCCGTTCTTCTTCGTCCTCAATCCCGCGTTCCTGCTGCAGGGGCCGCTGTGGGACTCGTTGACCCTCACCGCGGCGGCGGCCGTCGGCATCCTGTTCGTCTGCGGCGGCCTGCAGGGCTACCAGGCGTTCGTCGGCGACCTGCGCCGCACCGGACGCTGGGAATTTCCGCTGCGCATCCTGCTGGCCGCCGGCGGCCTGCTGCTGGCCACGCCCGGCGGCGGCATCCTGCCGGTGACACGCCTGCAATTGCTATGCATTGCGCTGGCGATACTGGTGCCGGCGGTCCTCGCCGCACGCTGGCTGGTCCGACGCGGCGCGCACGCAGCCTAGCGCACCCGCATGTCGACCACGAAGGTGACCAGCTGCGGGTAGGCGGTCAGGAGCGCCACGGTGACGATGTCGGCCAAGAGAAACGGCCAGATGCCGCGGAACACATCGCCCAGCGGTATGTCCGGGCGCACGCCGTTGACCACGAATGCGCACAGTCCGACCGGCGGCGTCAATAGGCCGATGCCGCACAGCTTGACGACGATGATGCCGAACCAGATCGGGTCGTAGCCCAGGCTCTCGACGATCGGATAGACGATCGGCAGGGTCAGGAGCATCATGCCGATGGCGTCCATGAAGCAGCCCAGCACCAGGTAGATCGCGTAGATCGCCAGCAGGATCAGAAGCGGGGGCAGCTTCAAGTCGCCGATCCAGCCCGAGAATGTCACCGGCAGGTTGGCATAGCCCAGGAAGCGCACGAAGATCAGCACGCCCCAGATGACGGTAAAGATCATCACCGTCAGCTTGGCCGATTCGAGCAGCGCGCCGCGGAACTGGCCCCAGGTCATGCGGTGGCGCCAGGCGAAGAGGAGCGTGGAAAATGCGCCCAGCGCGCCGGCCTCGGTGGGCGTGGCCCAGCCGAACAGCATCGCGGTGAAGATGAGGACGATGACGATCCAGATCGGCGCGGTCGGCGGCAGGGATTCGAAGCGCTGCTGCCAGGTGTAGCCCGTAATCGGTCGCCCCAGCGACGGGTCGATCTTGCAGCGGATCACGATGATCGCGCAATAGACCAGCGCGGAAATGATGCCCGGCACAAAGCCCGCGATCAGGAGATCGCCGATCGACTGCTCGGTGATGATGCCGTAGATCACCAGGAGCGCCGAGGGCGGAATCAGCGAGTCCAGCGTCGAGCCGGCCGCCACCACACCGGCGGCGAGCTTGCGGTTGTAGCCTTCGCGCAGCATCTCCGGAATCGCGACGCGGGCGAACACCGCTGCCGCCGCGGTGGAGGCGCCGGAGACGGCCGAGAACGCAGCCACCGCGAAGACGGTGCCCACGGCCAGGCCACCGGGCAGCCAGCCGAACCAGCGCTTGGCGGCTTCGAAACTGGTGCGCGTCATGCCGGCGTAGTAGGCCAGGTAGCCGATGAGGATGAACATCGGCAGCACCGAGAGCTCGTAGCTGGTGCTCTTGGAAAAGGGGATGGTGCCGGCCGCCACCAGCGCGGCGTAGGGGTTGCCCATCAGGATGATGAGTCCGACGATGCCGACAAAAGCCGCCGCGTAGGCGATGCGCACGCCCAGCACCGCGAGGAACAGGAGCGCGACCGCCCCCATGATGCCGATCGCAAGTGGCGTCATCGCGCCACACCCTGCGGCGGGGCCGCGCGGGCGTCAGGATCGGCCAGGCGCAGGGCGTCGTCAATCTCGCGCTGCGCGGCCTGCTCCGGGGTCTCCGGCACCGGCACGGCGAGCGGCACGCGCGCCGGATCGGCCAGCATGCGCAGGTAACCCCAGAGTTGCACGACAAGGCGCGCCAGCAGGACCGCAAGCATCGCCGGAACCAGCAGCTTGGCTGGCCAAAGCGGCAGCTTGATGTCCATCGACGAATCCCCCTTCGACCAGGCGTTGTAGAAGTTGTCCCAGGTACCGATGATGAGGAGGACCGTCACAGCGATGGCCACCAGGGTTGCCAGGGTCTCGAAGGCCCACAGGAGCCGCCCACGCAGCGACGCGAGCACAACTTCCATGCGGATGTGCCCGCCACTGCGCTGGCAGTAGGCCAGCCCGAGCAGGCCGTAGAAGGCCGCGATGAATTGCACGTAGTCGATATAGCCATGGATGGCGAAACGCGGAATGGCCGGCGTCAGCGCGTGCAGACCGGCGAACACGCTGCGGCTGAGGATCTGCGCGATGCCGATCGCCATCACCGCGAGGATCGCGATGGCGGCAATCATGTTGAGCAGATCCTCCAGACGCGTCAAGCGCCAGTCGGCATGCAGGATCAGCGGCGCGTCCGGCGGAGGACGCGCCGCCGGTGCGGCGGATTCGGAGAGGCCGGCCATGCCGCTTTGCTGCGGCCGGCTATTTCTTCTGCGCCTTGGCCGAGGTATCGAAGATCAGCTGCAGCAACTCCTTGGCGGGGATGCCGCGCGCGGACATGTCGGCCACCCACTTGTCCCACACCGGCTGCGCACCGGCCTTGCGGAATTCCGCAAGCTCGGCGGGCGTGTAGGTGATGAAATTCAGGCGCCGCTTGAACAGTGGAACGTTCTTCTCGTCGTTCTGCCGGTAGGCGCTGATGAGCGCGTCGCGCACCTGCGGGCGCATGTCTGTGATGATCTTCTGGTACTGCGGCGGCAACTGCGCCCAGGCATTGCGGTTGAACAGGGTCGGGCAGGCCACCGTGCCCGGCGCCATGTTGGTGGTGTACCAGCTGCCGATCTCGTGGGTCTTGTAGGACAGGTGCGCATAGGTGGTCGGGAACGACACCGCGTCGATCGTGCCGCGCTCGAGCGCGGTGTAGACCTCGGTCGGCGGCACCGAGGTCGGCACCGCACCGATGTTCCTCATTGCATCACCCAGGCCGCCCAGGGCGCGCACGCGCATGCCCTTGAAGTCGGCCAGCGCCTTGGGCGGTTTGCCCTTGCCGATGAACTCGTACTGCGGCAGCAGGTTCGCCGAATAGATGTTGGCATTCCACTTCGCCAGTTCGGTCTGGATCGCCGGATGCGCGTGGAAAGCATCATGCACCGCCCACTGCGTCTCGAAGTCCGGCAGGGGCAGGAACGGCAGGTCCAGCGCCGTGTACGCGGGGGTCTTCTCGGGATGATAGGAACTGCACATCATGGTCGCCTGCAGGCCGCCGGAATTGAGGATGTCCAGTAGTTCGCGTTCGCCGCCAAAGGTGCCGTAGCCGATGGTGATGGTGAATTTGCCGCCGGTACGCTCGGCGACGGTCTTGGCCATCAGTTCGATACCGGCGGTGATGGCGCGCGGCTTGCCCCAGGAGCCGAGTTTCCACTCCACACGCGGCCCATCGATGACCTGCCCCAAGGCAAGCGGGGCAACGAGTGCCGCCGACAGGCCGGCTATGACACGGATTCTGCTTTTCATGGATGTCTCCGTTTGGTTTGTTCGATCATAGAGCAAGACACGAAATTCTCAAAGGCTCTGCCTGCCGGGTCGCGCGCGCTTGGCCGGGGCTTTCGCCGGTTTGCTGCCAATGCCAGGCTTGCCGCCCAGCGCCAGGGTCAGCGCGGAAGCGATGCGCCGCACGTGCTTTTCGTTCGCCTCCCGGTGGGCCGCCATGCGCCGTGCCGGGCCGGCGATGAGAATGCCTGCGACCACGCTGCCGCCGGCGCCGTAGACAGGCGCCGCCAGCCCGTCCGCATCCGCGACCCGCTCGCCATGGTTGCGCGCGATGCCCTCGGCGCGCACGCGGCGCAGCATGGTGAGCAGTTGCGCCGGGTCGGTGAGGGTCGCAGCCGTGTAGCGCGCCAGCGGCGCGGCGGTCAGGCAGGCACGCTGTCGCTTCTCGGGCAGATGGGCCAGCAGGACCTTGCCCAGGGCGGTGCAGTGCAGGTCGCGCCGTTCGCCGACCGAAACCGCGTAGCGGATCGGACTGGTCGCCTCGCATTTGTCCAGGTAGACGACCACATCGGCGTCAGCGGCGATGGCTCCCAGTACGGCGGTCTCGCCGGCGACCCGCGAGAGTTCCTCAAGATATGGGCGCGCGATCTCGGTCAGTTCGCGCCCGGCGACCGCGCGCATGGCCAACCCATGAATGCGCGGGCCGACCAGGTAGCGCCCGGTGAGGTCGCGGCGCAGGCAGGATTCAGCGAGTAGTGCGCCGCACAACCCGACCAGACTGGACTTGGGGGCAGCGGTGTGGGCAGACAATTCCGAGAGCGTTGCCCCCTGCGGGTGCGCGACCAGGAATTCGAGGATGGCGACGACACGGCCGACCGACTGCGGGCCCGCGCCACCTGCGGAGGCCCCGCCACCTTCCGATCTGTCCCTGATGGGTGTACGCATATGCGAACCGTGTTCGATTAACCGCATGGTAGGGCGATGCTCCCGCCCTGTCAACGCCTTGCGTCGGGGTCAGGACAAGTTTCAGCGCATGCGTAACCCCGTTCTTGCTCGAGCTTCGTTCATGGCTGATACATCCCCCACAGAAGGAGTTCCGCATGCAAAGCCTACGCAAAGCCCGCGCGCTCGCGCTCACCGGCGCCCTCGCGTTCGCCGCGCTCGCAGGCGCCGCATCCAGCGCGCTCGCAGTCGGCCATCTGGCCAAGGTCAGCGTCGTCGACCGTGACAGCGGCCGCGAACTGCCGCTCTACCGGCATGACGGCCGGCTATGGGTGGAAGGCAGTCCCGGCGCGCGCTATGCGATCCGCGTGCACAACCAGAGCCCCGGACGCCTGCTCGCGGTGATGTCGGTCGATGGCGTCAATGTCATCAGCGGCGAGACCGCGCACACCGCGCAATCCGGCTACGTGCTCTCGTCCTGGGAGCGCCACGACATCGCCGGCTGGCGCCGCAACGCGGCGCAGATCGCGGCATTCGAGTTCACCACCTTGGCCGACTCCTACGCCGCGCGCACCGGGCGAGCGGATCATGTCGGCGTGCTCGGCGTGGCGCTTTTCCGTGAACGCCCGCAACCACCCGCGATCCTGCACGCACCGCAGCCGGAGGTCTCGCGTCGCCGCGACGGTGCGGGCGCCAACGACAGCGTCGGCAGCGCAGCCGGCGCACGCGAGCGTGCCGAGGCCGGTCCCGGGCACGCGCCATCCGCACCCGCGACCGAGGCTCCTTCAGGTGAAGCGCGCCGCATCGCACCCGCCGCGTCAGGAAGTGCCGACACGACGCCCACCGCGCAGGCACCCGGCAAACTCGGCACCGGCCATGGCCAGCGTGAAGTCTCACGCGTGACCTTCACCGACTTCCAGCGCGCCCAGGCCAGCCCCAACGAGGTCATCACGATCCACTATGACTCGCGCGAAAACCTGATCGCGCTTGGCGTGATCCGCGGCCCCGCGATCCAGCCTGTGCCAAGACCATTCCCGAGCCAGCCGCAAATCGGCTTCGTGCCCGACCCGCCGCGGCGCTGACGCGCCTTAAGGGGCCAAGGTGAAGCGAAAGGTAGCCCCGGCGCCGGGGCTGCTCTCGACCCAGATTCGCCCACCGTGCAATTCGACGACACCGCGCGCGGTGGCAAGGCCGATACCGGTACCGGGGTAGTCCGCGGCGCCCGCCAGGCGCGTGAATGGCTGGAAGAGTTGCGGCGCCTCAGCGACGTCCAGCCCGATGCCGTTGTCGCGCACCCAGTACACCGGCGGTGCCGCAGTGGCATCGCAGCCGAACCAGACCTGTGGCAAGGCAGCCCTGGAGGCGTACTTGAACGCGTTGGACAGGAGATTCTCGATCACCGAACGCACCAGGACGGGGTCGGCCGCAGCGGTGATGCCTGACTGGATCTCCAGGCGCGTCGGCGGCGACTGCATCTGAAGTTCGCGGCCGACCTCGGCCGCCATGGCCGACAGATCGACGGCCTGCCGCGCTGGCGCCTCCTTGCGGACCGACGCCATGGCCAGCATCGCATCCAGAAAGGCATTCATGCGCGTGCCACTTTGCATGATGCGCACCAACAGGTCGCGCGCGTCGCGGTCGAGGGTCTCACCGCACTCGTCAAAAAGTACCTTGGAATAGCCCAGGATCGAGCGCAGGGGGGAGCGCAGGTCGTGCGCAACGGCGCGATTGAATTCCTCCAGCGCCTGGTTGGCCTTTTGCAGCGCTTCCGTCCGTTCGGCCACCTGCAGAGCCACGCTGGCGGAAACGGCCTCACGTGCCGCTTCCAGCGCCTGCTGTTTCTCGGCCAGTTGCCGCATCGCACGGCGCAACGTACGTACGCCGTAATCCAGCCGTCGCACCTCGTCGCCTTCGGACGCGCCTGCATTCGGCGCAATAGTGGTTTTCAGGTTCGCTACTGCACGCCAGGCGTGCTTGCGAAGTTGCGCTGCGATGGTTTCAATGAGGTCAACCGGGTCTACCGGCTTGACCAGAAAGTCATCGGCGCCGTGCTTCATGGAAGCGCGCTGCCGCGCCTTCGAGCCGTCGATGGTGAGCAGGACCACCGGCACAGCCCCAATGCTAGGGTCCTCCAGCAAGCGCGCCAGCACATCGTCACCGGTCATGTCCGGAAGGTAGTGATCCAGCAACACCAGGTCGGGGGGATCGGCCTTGATGCGGGCGAGCGTCGCCACGCCGCTCTCGGCGATGCTGACGCGACAGCCTGCCTTGCGCAACAGCAGGCTCATGTAGGCGCGCAGCGCACCATCGTCATCGGCAACGAGGATGTGTGTGTCATCAGGAAGCGAGGTCATCGCGGCGAAGCCAAAGGAGTAGCGAGGCGAGTGCAATCCGGCACTGTCATGGCGATAGAAACTGTCAAATCTTCCAAGGGGGCCTCAAGCGACCCGACGAAAAGGCACGAGAACGGCATCATAATGCCCTGATGGTTGATTGGCGAGCACATCATGGCGATCGAAGACTTCGATTATGACTCCCTGTGCGTGCTGGCGCGCACCGATCCGCGCGCCTTCTTCGAGCGCCGCAAACAGCTGATCAAGGACTTCATACGCGCCAACCCGTCGCACGAAACCCTGCTTAGGGAAACCCAGACGCAGATCGACGCCATTCGCGCCTCGGCCGGCGGCCCGCTTAAGGCCCTGCGCGGCCTGTCGGGAATGATGGGTGATCACCTTGAGGCACTGGGCGGGCACCTGACCCAGTTGCGTTCCGAATTGCAGGGTGTGGTCAAAGCTGTCCCGCCGGCCCGCTCGGCGGGGTAGCCACAGGCGCGCCGCCTCCACCGTGGCAAGCGGGCATGCTTTAATCCTGCGCCGCTTGCGCGCTACCTCAGAGCGCGCCGCCACGAGGAGATTCAAATGTCATTGTTGCGCGTTCTCGTCAGCGCAGTCGCACTGACCCTTTCCGCCGGCGTTGCCGCGCAGGAATTCCCGGCCAAGCCGATCCGCATCGTCGTGCCCTTTGCCACCGGCGGGGTCACCGACACCTCGGCGCGCGCGCTGGCCGACAAACTCTCGCTGCGCTTCGGACAGCAGGTGATCGTCGAGAACCGCCCGGGGGCCTCGGGCAATCCGGGCACGGCGTTCGTCGCGCAGGC
>JBJXGS010000018.1:0-4865 GCA_046160545.1 Burkholderiales bacterium | reverse complement strand
GCCTGGATCAGGCTTTCGGTGCCGCCGGTGGTCATGAAGCCGGCCGCGCCCTCCGGCGCCTGGAAGAGCGAGAGCGCCATCTCGACAACCTCGGTCTCCATGCGCTTGACGCTGGCAAACGCATAGCCCGCGCCGAGCGCGTTCTCGGAAAAGTATTCGAGAAACGCCTCGCGACCGAGCGCGGTGATGGCTTCGCTGGCCTGGAACATGAAGGCCGGCGAACGGCCGCCCTTCCAGTCGACGTCGTCGCGCCGCATCGCGCGCAGGTCGGCCAGGATGTCGGCCTGCGGGCGGCCGGTCGGAGGGAGGGTGGCGCGCATGGTTTGCCTCGTCAAGTTTCGGGAAGGATGCCACAAGCGTGGCCGGCCGCGGGGCGGGCGAGGAATTCCCTGTAAATTCCCCGTGAACTTCTCAAGGATGTCTTTCTGTGTCGATCAGCAACCTTGGCATGTGCCGGCGCATCGGCTGCGATATCGCAACTGACGATGTGCATTTCGGCCAGCGCTTCGCGGCGTCGGCCGACGTGCCGGCCCGGCAACGCGGATGCGCCTGAGCACCGCGCCGCTCTGCCGCCTGGCGCTGGATGCATGCGCAGTGTCGGGCAAGACGCATTGGCTCTTCGTCTCGATTGAGGACAGCGATGGCCGCATCGGCTGGGGCGAGGCGTCGCTGCAAAATGCGGACGCGGCAGTCGCTGCGGCCCTGGCGGACTTGGCGGATGCCGTCCTGCGCGCCTCGCCGGCAACTCCGGGCGCGTTTGCCGCGTCGATGAAGCCTGCCTCTCTCGCAGAAGCTGCCGCCGTCAGTGCGATCGACCAGGCCTTGTGGGATCTGCATGCGCTCCATACCGCGATGCCGCTGTCCAAAGCACTGGGCGCCGCCCGGCGCGACCGGCTGCCGGTGTACGCCAACATCAATCGCCGCACGTTGCGGCGCACACCGGAAGGCTTCGCCGCCAGCGCCCGCGACGCGCTTGCGGCCGGCTTTGGCGCAATCAAGATCGCGCCTTTCGACGAGGTCGACCCGACTCTCTGCGCGCGGGGCGAAGGCCGCACCGCGATGCGTGCCGGCCTTGAGCGCATTGCCGCGGTACGCGCCGCTGCAGGGCCATCGATTCGTCTGATGATCGACTGCCATTGGCGCTTTGACGAGGCCACCGCCGCTGCACTGATCGATGCGGCGGCCGGACTCGACCTCTATTGGATCGAATGCCCGCTGCCCGAGACCGCGGCCAACCTGGGCGCAATCGCCCGGTTGCGCAACCGCGCCAACGCTGCCAGCATTCGCTTGGCCGGGATGGAACAAGGCATCGGCTGCGCCGCGTTTCAGCCCTACTGTGAAGCGGGCGCCTACGACGTGATGATGCCGGACGTGAAATACGTCGGTGGCTTGATGGAAATGCTGCGCGTGGCCGAGATGCTCGAGCGCCACGGCGTGGCGATGTCGCCGCACAACCCCACCGGCCCGGTCGCCCACATGGCGAGCGTACATGTGGGCGCGGTCATGAACAGCTTCGATATGCTGGAGCTGCAATTCGACGAGAGCCCGCTCTTCGATGCGCTGGCGCACGGCGAGGTGCCGGCACGCGACGGCGGCGCAACTGCTGTTCCGTCCTTGCCCGGGCTGGGGATCAGACTCGACAGCACGCTTCTCGCACGGCACGCGGCAAGCGCGCGGCGCGTTTGGGAAGCGGCCAACTGGAACCTGAAGGCATGAGCGCGGAAGGCGGCGCCGCGCGCGTCGCGGCGCGCTTTTCGATGGCGGGCCGGCGTGCGTTGGTCACCGGTGGCAGCCTGTCCATCGGCCGCGCCATCGTCATGGCGTTTGCGGATGCCGGGGCGGAACTGGCCGTGCAGTACGCGCCGGCGGCCGATGCGGGCCTGGAACATGCGGGAGCAGCCGAAGAACTCGCCGCCACCCTGCGCGCGCGCGGCGTACGCCACGCAATGGTCGCGGCAGACTTCGGCAACGCTGGCGCCGGCACGCGCGCCTTTGCGGAGGCCGAGGCCGCACTCGGAGGTATCGACGTGCTGGTGGTGTGCGCCTCGGTGCAACAGCGCGAGGCTTTTGTCGACATCAGTCAGACCGAGCGCGAGCGCCAGACGCGCATCAACTTCCATGCCACGGTCGAGTTGCTGCAGGCCGCGGTGCCCGGCATGCGCTCGCGCGGCTGGGGCCGCATCCTGACCATCGGCAGCATCAACCAGACCCGGCCCGATCCGGAGCTGGCGATCTACGCAGCCTTGAAAAGCGCACAGCACAACCTGGCCATCAACCTCGCGCGGCAACTAGGCGGGCACGGCGTCACCGTCAACAATCTCTCGCCAGGACTGGTGGCCACCGCGCGCAATGCCTGGCGCCGTGTCGATGACGCGCAGTGGCGCGCGATCGAAGCCACCGCCAACCCGATGCGACGTGCCGGGCTGCCCGAGGAGATGGCAGGCGCCGCGTTGCTGTTGTGCTCCGAGGCAGGCAGCTTCATCACCGGCGCCGATTTGCAGGCCACGGGTGGCGCGCACCTGTAATCGCTCACTGCCGCTTGCCCCTTGCTTGAACAAGCAGCCGAAACGTCCGCTTCAGTCCACCGCCTTCGCGCTTGAACGCCCGAGCGTCCACACCAGCCCTACTCCGACCGAGGCGCCGCGATCCTTCAGGTGCAACGGGCTGTCGCTGTTGACGCCGGCACCTGCGAAGTCAAAGCGCGTGAAGCCGAAGAAGCGCACGTCCTGCGAGATCCTGTGCGACACCGTCACTTGCAGGCGCGGCGTGATCAACCCTGCTTGCGCCTGGTAGGCGTTGCGGGTGGCGGTGGCGAACTGCGTCGGCACGCCATACAGGTACTCGTTGAACTTGCCATCACCGAAGTTCAGACTCGCATCCGCCGTCAAACCCCAGCCGGCGCCGATGTCGCGCTTGTCGTACGCCAGGCGCGGCTCGAATGCAAACCCGCGGTGGGTCAGGCCGTCCTTGAGTTCGAAGACGGCACGCAGCGGCACGTCCAGGCGCACCAGCGAATCAGGGCTGGGGCGGGCCAGATTGAAGCGCACGCGCGGACCAAACTCGACCAGGAAGCCGAGGTCAGGCATGCCCTGGCGCACAGCCACATCTTGACTCCTGGCACTGAGAGCCCCGGCAAAGCCGATGTCGAACTCGACATCGCGTGTCTTGACCAGGCGCGCGCCTACCGTGCCGCCGTCGGCGCGCAGTATCGGTCCGCGATAGATGATCCAGGGCAGGACCAGCGCACGACTGACGTTGTCGCTGGCGCCTGGATAAGCCGGGCCGCTCAAGGCAAAGCCGGCGACCCCGGCCTCCCACAGAGGACGATTGGTGCCACCGACGTCGGGTTCAGACTGGGCTTGGACCCAGGGGCTGTGGGCAAGCAGGGACAAGGACAGCACGACAAGCGTGCGCAAGCACAGTGGCGACATAGGGGGCTTTGGAAAAGTCGACCACGCGGGTACGCGAGGCGATCAGGAAGGGCGGCGTTGGAAAGCGGTCATCTGGAAGTAGATGACCTGTGCGGGTTGACTGTGACCAAGTGAAAAGGTTCCAATCAAGGCCGATATTATTACCGCGAACAGCGTGCTGGCGAATGCCCATACCAGCCATATGGTGCGAACAGCAGCCTCGTCTTGACTCCCTAGTTGGCCGGAATCTTCGCCGCGCGTACCACCTCGCGCATGGTCTCGTAGTCCTGCGCCAATGCTTTGGCAAACGCTGCCGCGCTGCGATATATCGGCTGCTGCGCCGCGGTCCTCATTGCATTGCGAAAGCGCTCGTCAGCCACCGTCTTCTCGCAGGCAGCCTCAAGGCGGCGCACGATCTCATCGGGTGTGCCCCTGGGCGCCACCAGGCCGCCGTAGACCGCGCCAGTGACGTTGTAGCCGGCCTCGCGCAGAGTCGGCGCATTGGGAAACTCCGCCTGCCGCTCCTCGGCAAACGTCGCGAGCACGCGCAGGCCCTGCGCGCGCGCCAGGCCCAGGTTGACCACCACCGCGTCGACCTCGCCGCCGCGCAGGCCGACGATGGCTGCCGGGTCGGCACGAAACGGCACCTGCAGCACCTCGAGCTTGGCTGCCTGGAAGAACTGCACCCCCAGCAGATGCGGCAGTGTGCCAATGCCGCCGAAGCCGAACGGCACCTTGCCGGGCCGCGCGTTGATCGCAGCGACCAAGTCGGGCAGGGTCGCAATCGCCCCGTTCGGCGCAGCGGCAATGACCGACTGATGGGCAAATGCCTGGCAGATGGTCACGAAGGAATCGGGCTTGTAGGGCAGGTCCTTCATCAGGTGTGGCTGGATCGCAATCGGCCCAAAGGTGACAAAGCCAAGGACGTAGCCGTCGGGCCGCGCGGCGGCCACCACCGCGGTGCCAATGGTGCCGGAGGCGCCGTCGCGGTTGACAACCACCAGTTGACGGCCGATCTGCTCACCGACCCGCTCGACGAAGGCGCGCGCCACGATGTCGGGTGCGCCGCCGGCAGGGAAAGGCACGACCACCTGCACCGTGCGATCAGGCCAGGCGGGTTGCGCCAGGCAGAGGGCAGGCAGCAGCAATGCAAGCGAAGCGACGCGTAAGGCCTTCACTATGGACACCTGCGAAAACGCATGCTTGAGGCGACAGGACATAAAACCCTCCTTGTTGGCGCTATGCGCCCTAGCGGGTGAACCATACGCACCTTGGCCGGTCTGCGTCGGCCAGGCGTCTCAGGCAATCAGTTCGGGACCATACCGAGATCGCGCACCGCCTTGCCGGTGCCGGCATGGGCGTCGCGAATGCGCTGCGTGAACGCCTTGCTGTCGAGGAAATCCGGCGGCGAGAAAAAACGCCCGAGCATCTCATTGAATCCTGGCGTGCCCACCA
>JBJXGS010000017.1:0-9255 GCA_046160545.1 Burkholderiales bacterium | reverse complement strand
GCGAAGTCCGAAAGGACCCGCCAGGCTCCGGCTGCATCGGCACGCGCATTGGCTGCCGCACCCGGATCAGGTTCGACCACGGCTGCCACCTCGATTGAGCCGCTACCGGCCAGGGTGCGCACGATCGTGCGTCCCCACCAGCCATACCCGACGACCGCCACCCGCAATTTGTTGCCTGCCATGCGCCACTCCGCTATTGCTGTCGACACGTATGCTAATCTCAATTTATCAAAAGCTCAATTAAACGGGGACAGCATGGCAGGCAGACGCACGACGACGGACGGCGCACGGCGCGTGGGGGTGATCGGCCTGGGCACCATGGGCGGCGCCATGGCCGCGAACCTGGTCAAGGCAGGCTTTGCCGTGAGCGGCTGCGACCCGGTCGGCGCGGCGCGCGCGGCTCTGCGGCGCGCCGGCGGCACGCCGCTGCGCGACGCGGTCGAGGTTGCGCGCTCCTCGGCGTTCCTGATCCTCTCCCTGCCGTCGGTGGCCGCGCTCGAAGCGGTGTGCGCCGACTTAGCGCGCGCCGGCGTGCGCGGGATCGTCGCCGCCGAGACCGGCACCCTGCCGATCGAAGCCAAGCTTGCCGCGCGCGACGCGCTGGCGCGCTCGGGCATCACCCTCCTCGACTGCCCGCTGTCGGGCACCGGGGCACAGGCCAGGACCGGCGACCTGTCGGTCTACGCCAGCGGCGATGCGCGCGCGATCCGCGCCATGACGCCGGTCTTCGAGGGTTTCGCCCGCTCGCACTTCGACCTGGGCGCGTTCGGCAACGGCATGCGCATGAAGCTGGTGGCCAACCTGCTGGTGGCGATCCACAATGTGTCGGCCGCCGAAGCCATCCTCATGGGCGTGCGCTCGGGGCTCGACGCGACAACCGTGCTCAAGGTCATCGGCGACGGCGCGGGCTCCTCACGCATGTTCCAGGTGCGCGGGCCGATGATGGTCGAGCGCAGCTGGGACAAGGCGACCATGACGATGGCGCTCTGGCAAAAGGACATGCGCCTGATCCAGGAGGCACTGCTGGCGACGCAAACGCCCGCGCCGCTTTTCGCCGCCACGGTGCCTCTGTACAGCGCCGCGCTGGCCCAGGGGCTTGCCAATGACGACACCGGCGCCGTCTACGCCGTCCTGGAGCGCCTGGCCAGTGCCCCGGAACGCACCGCCGCTGCACCCCGCACCCGCGCTCGCAACACCGGCGCAAAATCCGCGACGCCACGCAGAAGCCGCCGCAGCGGATCTTGAGTACCGGCATTCTCCCTGACGCGACCATGCAAGACCTGACGCTCCTGACCTGCTCCTACGAGACTCCGGAGATCACAGTCGCGATGCTCCGATCGTTTCTCGCGCACCACCCGGGCAGGCACCGCATGCTGGTGGTCGAGAACTCGCGCGACGAGACGACCCGCGACCTGCTGCGCGCCAACGGCATTCGCTACCTTGCCAACCCCGGCGGGACCCATTCCCCTGCGGTGGATTTGGGCCTGGCAAACATCGATACCGAGCATGTCCTGCTGCTCGACACCGACATCATCTTTTATGACGACGTCGCGCCTTTGTACGAACAGTTCAGGTCGCAGGACCTGACCTTGATGGGCGAAGTCCAGGAATCGCGTGGCGGCTACAGCCTCTTTCCCCGAGTTGCACCCTATTGCTGCTTCATCAACCTGGCCAATCTGAAAATGCATGGCCTGCGCTATCACGACCAGGAAAGGATCGATGCAACCGGAAGCCAGGGCTTCTTTTCCAACCTGCCCTTGCAGGGCGACGACGGGCGGAAACACTACGACGTGGGCTCGACACTGCTCGAAGATTGCCGGGCACTGGGACTCAAGGTTGGCCAGATCGCGGACACCCTGCCGGAGTACGTTGAACACTTCGAGGGAATGAGCTGGCGTGAAAAAAGTGCCATTCCGCATTTCGAAGAATGGGGCAAGAGAGTCTGGCAGCGCTTCATGGCGTGCGCCGCGCCTTACAAGGATGTCGGCTTGTCAGGCAGGTTCGAATAGCGACGCCAGTCCATCGCACTCGCCCCGCCCGCTGGATTCAGCCTTCAGGCGGCATCTGCCATAGGGCGGATTCGTGCCCAGCCGAGTATGACCGGTTGGTGATGGAGGGATCCCGGTTCACCAGGCGCCGCGCGTACATCGGGTGGCGCATGCTGCGCACTTCATGCTCCAGCGTATAGAGGCGAGCACCGTTCTGCGGATCGACGACATCCAGAAAGCGATATTGACTCTGGTCGCTCTCCTCGGCAATCAGGCCGCGTTCCAGGAGACGCCTGTGTACCCCGGAGAAATCGGCGACCGTGATCTGCACGTGATGGCCGTCATAGGCGGGCAATTCGCGCGCGGTCTCCCGATAGACGAGGCTGCCGTTGAGACCCGTGGCGATGCGCGCAAACGCGCCTTCGGCATCAGCACCGGATGACACGGTCGCGGCCAGTACCTCGCGGTAGAAGCGCGCGATCCCCGCAGCACTGCCAGGCGAGACATCGAACTCGACGTAAGGCATGCCCAGAATGATCCTGCCGAAGCGTGCGGCATCCGGCGCATGCACGCGCAGGCGATTGCCCCACGGACAGGTGATGTCGATCGACGCTCCCGCACGGGCGTAGGCGAAGCGGGTGTCCGCGAGCCGCGGCGCGATGCGTTCCAGCCGTCCTGCCAGCGCGTCCAGGTCCGGCATCACCAGCCCGATCCGGCCGCGCAGTACCTGCGCCGGCCCTTGAGGCAGGTGAAACTGGCAGGTGCCGACGTTGATCCAGGCGTTGTCCACCCCGGTCACGAGGTAAGGGTCGCGCGTCAGTCCCAGGGCCGTCACGTAGAAGAGGATCGCAATCCTCTGGTCCGGTATGAGCAGGTTGACGTGGCCGAACTCGACGATATTGCCGATGTCTTCGGTACTGCGATCGAAGGCCAGAGTAGCCGCCGCAGTGCTGTTCATGTGAAGCCTCCCGATGGGGCGAGCGCCGAGTATACGAAGCCCGTACAGCGGATTTTCTTTTGCTTGCGCAGCGCGCTGGCTTGGGTAGTATCTCGTCCGCAGCGCCACGAATACTCCGGAGACAACGTGAAACCCCACCCCTTCGCCTACCGTCGCGCCGACTCGCTGGCGGCGGCCTGCGCCTTGCTCGACGCCCACGGCAGTAGCGCGCGCCTCCTGGCCGGCGGCCAGAGCCTGATTCCTTCACTCAACCTGCGCCTGTCGCAACCCGAGCTTTTGATCGACATCTCGCGCATCGCCACGTTGCGCGGTATCCGCGTCGATGGCGACGAAATGGTCATCGGCGCGCTGACCCGGCACGCCGATATCGAAACCTCGGCCGATGTGGCAAGCCACCTGCCGGCCCTGGCAGAAGCCGCGCGTCAGATTGCCCATCCGGCGATCCGCAATCGCGGCACTATCGGCGGGTCGATCGCGCTCGCGGATCCGGCGGCCGAATGGCCGGCAGCCGCGCTTGCATTCGGGATGCAATTCGATGCGGTGTCCAGCCGCGGCGAACGGCGCATGGACGCGCACGGCTTTTTCACGGGCCTCTACGAGACTACGCTTGCACCGGACGAAGTCCTGACCGCAGTACGTGTGCCACTGCCGGCGGGCCGCCGCGCAGCCTTCGGCGAGCTGGTGCGTCGCAGCGGGGACTACGCCATCGCCGGTGCCTTCGTCACCGCGTCGATGCAGGGCAAGACGCTCAAAGGCGTCCGGGTAGCGTTTTTCGGCACCTCCGATCGCGCGCGCCTGGCGCGCGGCGCGATGGCCGCACTCGAGGGCAGCAACGGCGACGAGGCCGCCCTGTCGAAGGCGCGCGCCGCCCTCGAATCCGACCTCGACCCGGTCGCCGACCTGACCAACAGTCGCGCCACCAAGCTGCACCTGTCCGGCGTGCTGCTGGGCCGTCTGGTGCGGCGCCTGACCGCCTGAAAGGGAGACAAGCATGGAAACCCAGGTCACACTCAATCTCATGGTCAACGGCGAGGCCGTGACCCGCACGGTGGAGCCGCGCACCCACCTGATCGACTTTCTGCGGAACGAGCTCGCGCTGACCGGCTCGCACGTCGGCTGCGAGCACGGCGTATGCGGTGCCTGCACTATCCGCGTGGATGGCGAGATCGTGCGCGGCTGCCTGGTGCTTGCCTGCCAACTTGAAGGCAGCGAGGTGTGGACCGTCGAGGGCCTGACCGCCAGCGGCGCAATCGCCGACCTGCAGAAGCGCTTTCACGAGCGCAACGCACTGCAATGCGGCTACTGCACTCCCGGGATGCTCATGGCCGCCAGTGCCTTCATCGAAGCCAACACAGTGGCATCGCGCGAGGCCATCCGCGAATACCTGTCCGGCAACTACTGCCGCTGCACCGGCTATGAAGCCATCGTCGATGTGATCGAAGCGATGATCAAGGATCGCGCTGCCGGGCGCGCGCTCGGCCAGGAGGTCGCATGAACGCCCCGGTCCCGGGCATCCAGCCCACCACCTACATCGGCACCGACACGCCGCGACCCAACGCCAAGCGTCTCCTGGCCGGACGCGGACGCTTTGTCGACGACCTGCGGCTGCCGCGTGAACTGCACGCCGCGTTCGTGCGCAGTCCGCACGCGCACGCGCGCATCGTGCGCTTAAACCTCGATCCGGCGCGCAAGGCGCGTGGCGTGTTCTGGTGCGGCGCCGGCGCGGACGTGGCCCGCGCGGTCTCACCCTGGGTCGGGACGCTGTCGCACTTCAAGGGCATGAAATCGGCGCCGCAATACGCAGTGGCGCTCAACCGGGTCACCTGGCAGGGCGAGGCGGTCGCGGTGGTGGTGGCGCAGACGCGCGCGCAGGCCGAGGACGCCGCGCTCCTGGTAGAAGTCGACTACGAGCCACTGCCCGCAGTCACCAACATGGAGACCGCGCTCGACCCGGGTACTCCGGTGATCCACCCCGACCTGGGCGACAACCTGGCCTTTACACGCGGCGTGGACACCGGCGGTGTCGCCGACGTGTTCGCCAAGGCACATGTGGTGGTCGAGGACACCTTTCGTTTCGGACGCCATACCGGCGTGTGCCTGGAGCCGCGCGCGATCACCGCCGACTACAACGCCTCCGAGGGGCAGCTCACGGTCTGGCTCAACAACCAGGCGCCGCACATGATGCGCGACATCTTCGCGCGCCACCTCGAGATTCCCGAGGCCAACGTGCGCGTGATCGCCCCGGACGTTGGCGGCAGCTTCGGCATCAAGGTGCACGTCTATCCGGACGAGATGGCCGTGGTCGGCGTGGCGCGGCTGCTCGGGCGGCCGATCCGCTATAGCGCTGACCGGCTGGAATCGATGTCCACCGACATCCACGCGCGCGAGCACCGTGTACGTGCGCGCCTGGCCGCCGATCGCGACGGACGCATCCTGGCGTTTGAGCTCGACGATCTGACCGGCATCGGCCCCTACTCTGTCTATCCGCGCACCAGCGCGGTCGAGGGCAACCAGGTCGTCAACCTGACCGGCGGACCCTACGACTTCAAGCACTATTTGGCCAACTTGCGCGTAGTGTTCCAAAACAAGACGCCGACCTGCCAGTACCGCGCGGTGGGTCACCCGATCGCGGTGGCAGTCACCGAGGGCCTGGTGGACCACGCCGCGCAAAAGCTCGGCATGGATCCGGCCGAGTTTCGCCGCCGCAACCTGATCCCCGACGACGCCTATCCCTACACCTCAGCCTCGGGCATGAAGTTCGAGGCGCTCTCGCACCACGCCTGCCTCGAGAAGCTCAAGCAGCTCATGGATTACGACGCCTTGCGCGCCGAGCAGAAAGCGCTGCGCGCCAAGGGCATTCATCGCGGCATCGGCCTGGCTGCGCTGATCGAGGTGACCAACCCGTCAGCCGCGTTCTACGGCGTCGGCGGAGCGCGCATCTCCTCGCAGGACGGCTGCACCCTGCGGCTTGAGCCGACCGGCTGGGTGACAGCGCTCACCGGCGTCACCGAGCAGGGACAGGGCACCGAAGGCGCCATCGCACAGGTAGTGGCAAGCAGCGTGGGCATTCCGGTCGAGCACGTCAAGGTCATCACCGGCGACACCGATACCACGCCCTACGGCGGCGGCACCTGGGCCTCGCGCGGCGCCGGCATCGGCGGCGAAGCGGCCCTTAAGGCCGGGCACGACCTCAAGCGCAATATCCTGGCACTTGCCGGAGTGATCCTGACGCGCGACGCCGCCGGACTGGACCTGCGCCAGGGCACCATCGTCGATGCCGCCAGCGGCGAGTCGCTCCTGCCTTTGTCGGAGGCGGCGCGCATCGGCCAGTACCGGCCCGACACCCTGCCGCGCGAATTCGCGCCGCAACTCTCCGTGACGCGCCAGTACGGGCAGCGCGACTGGCCGTTCGTCTTCACCAACGGCATCTCCGCCAGCTATGTGGAGGTCGATCCGGAGACCGGCTTCGTCAAACTCCTCAAGCACTGGATGGTCGAGGATTGCGGCACCATCATCAACCCGCTCTTGGTTGACGAGCAGATCCGCGGTGGCATCGCGCAGGGCATCGGTGCTGCGATGTGGGAAGAGATCCTCTACGACGACGATGGCAATCTCAAGAACGGCAACCTCGCCGACTACCTCTTGCCGATGGCCGCCGAGATGCCGGACATGGTGGTGGGCCACGTCGAGACGCCGACCAAATCCTCCGAACTGGGCGCCAAGGGCGCCGGCGAGGCCGGCACGGCAGGTGCGCCAGGCGCAGTCATGAACGCGATCAACGACGCGCTCGCACCATTCAGTGCGCGCGTGACGGAGATGCCTTTCACGCCGGAGCGCCTGTTGAAGGCACTGGGCAAGGTGTAGGGCGCGCGTCGGGCGCCCTGCCGCGGCCTACTGCGGCTTGAGGCCGATGTCCTTGGCGATCTGCCCGAAGATGCGCATCCAGTCGGCGTAGCGCGCGCGCAGTTCTTCGGGCGTGCTCGGAGACGGCACCGAACCGCTCTTGATGAGGCGCTCGCGGACATCCGGGGTCGCCAGGCTTTGCAAGACGGCACGGTTGAGCGTCTCGACCACCGGGCGCGGCAATCCCGCCGGCCCCATGAAGCTGCGCCAGGCGGTCATCTCGTAGCCGGGCAGCGCGTCCTCGTGGAGGCTTTGCACATCGGGCCAGGCCTCCGAACGGTTGCGCGAGGTCACCGCCACGATGCGCACCTTGTCGCGGCTGGTCTGGGCCGCAGGAATCGGCGGGAAAAAGTAGTCCAGCCGGCCGCCGGCGACATCGATCATCGCCTCGGCCGTACCCTTGTAGACGACCTCGACTGCGTCGATACCCGCCATGCGGTTAAACAGCTTTGCCGCCCAATAGGGAATCTGTCCGACCCCGATGGTGCCGTAGTTGAGCTTGCCGGGCCGCGCACGCGCGTAAGCAATGAATTCGCGGGCGTTCTTGACCGGCAGCGCCGCATTGGCGACGAATCCCCAGGGCACCACCTCGATGAGCGAGATCGGCGTGAAATCGCGCATCAGGTCGTAGCCCATGTTGGCATTGACGTAGTGCGAGCCTGCCATCGAACCACCCGCCAGGAGCAGGGTATAGCCGTCGGGCGCCGCCTTGGCCACAGCGGTCTGGCCGATCATGCCGCCCGCCCCGGGCCGGTTCTCGACGATGAACTGCTGGCCCAGGAGCTCGCTCATACGCGCGGCGACCAGGCGGGTCGTGAAATCGTCTCCCGAGCCTGCACCGGAGGCGACGATCACGCGCACCGGCTTGCTCGGGTAGGCGGTCTGCTGGGCGCGGGCACCGACCGATAGTCCCGCCGCTCCGGCGGCGATAAGAAAGTTGCGACGATGATTCATGAAGCCTCCAGTAAGCGAAATCGGCGGCGCGCGGCGTCGTCCTGCGCATGCGGCAGTCCGACGACGCGTCGCCTTGGTCGGGAAGAATCATACGCCCGGGCGTTGCCCGCTTCGGCCGCGCCCGGCCGCCCGCTGCAGCCGGATTTGGTAGTCTTGCGCCCTTTCCGGCAGACCAAGAGGAACTTTCGCCATGGACCGCATCGACCCCAAGATCCTGGCTGGCGCCGAAGTGCGCTACGCCAACACCCATCTCTTCATCGACGGCGCCTGGTGCGAAGGCAGCGGCGGACGCACCCTGCCGGTGGTCAATCCCGCGACTGGCGAGCAGATCGCGACGGTCGCGCGTGCCGAGATCGCCGATCTGGACCGCGCGCTGGCCGCGGCCGACAAGGGCTTCCGGCAGTGGCGCAAAGTCGGCGCCTTCGACCGCTACAAGATCCTGCGCAAGGCGGCCGACCTGATGCGCGAGCGCGCCGAAGGCATCGGGCGCCTCATGACCATGGAACAGGGCAAGCCCCTCATCGAAGCCAAGCTGGAAGTCCAGGCCGGCGCCGACACCATCGACTGGTTCGCCGAGGAAGGCCGGCGCGCCTACGGTCGCGTCATCCCCTCGCGCGCCGACAATGTCATGCAGCTGGTCATCCGCGAGCCGGTCGGCCCGGTGGCCGCGTTCACGCCCTGGAACTTCCCGGTCAACCAGATCGTGCGCAAGCTCTCGGCCGCGCTCACCACCGGCTGCTCAATCATCATCAAGGCGCCCGAGGAGACACCCGCCTCGCCCGCGCAGCTGGTGCAGGCCTTTGTCGATGCCGGCGTGCCGGCCGGCGTGGTGCAACTGGTCTACGGCGTCCCGTCCGAGATCTCCGAGTACCTGATCAAAAGCCCCATCATCCGCAAGATCACCTTCACCGGTTCGACCCCGGTTGGCAAGCAACTCGCGGCCCTGGCAGGCGCGCACATGAAGCGCGTGACCATGGAGCTGGGCGGGCATGCCCCGGCGATCGTCTTCGACGACGCCGACATCCCGCGCGCGGCCAAGCTCCTGGCCGGCGCCAAGTACCGCAACGCCGGCCAGGTATGCGTCTCGCCGACGCGCTTCCTGGTGCAGGAGAAGGTGCTCGACGAATTCACCGAGCACTTCATCGCCGCCTCCAAGGCGCTCAAGGTAGGCAACGGCCTGGATGCAAGCACGACCATGGGACCGCTGGCCAATCCGCGGCGCAGCGCGGCGATGGAAAAGCTGGTCGATGACGCGCTCGCCAAGGGTGCGAAGGTCGCCACCGGGGGCAGCCGCATCGGCGAGAAAGGCAACTTCTTCGAGCCGACGGTCTTGACCGGCGTATCGCGGGAGACACGCATCATGAACGACGAGCCCTTCGGCCCGATCTCCCCCATCGTCGCCTTCAAGACCTTCGACGAAGTCGCCACCGAGGCCAATCGCCTGCCGTGGGG
>JBJXGS010000016.1:0-13305 GCA_046160545.1 Burkholderiales bacterium | reverse complement strand
GCGACAGCTTGCGCTCGTAAGTGGGAAAAACTGGCGCAGCGGCGCGTGCGGCGCCCGTCCCGGCGATGGTTGAAGCGGCAGCAGCGCCAGCGGGTGAGTTCATCGGATGCCTTGTGGGGTCGACCCGATGGTTATTGTATTCCCGGTGGCCATAGAGCCGAAGAAAGAGTTCGTCAGACCCCAGATCCCTTGCCTGGGCATCATGGCTGCCGGGCGCACGAGGCACGGCGCGGGCGCCCGCCGATGGCAGGCTAATACCATGAAATTCCAACATCTAATGTTGGAATTTCATGATATTTGTGTTACGCTCCGTGCATGCTGCCCCGCACTGACCTGCGGATTGCCGTGCACGCAGCGCTGCGGCGCTCGCGCGCGGTGGTGCTCAGCGGGCCGCGCCAGTCCGGCAAGAGCACGATCGCGCAGTCACTGCTCGCACGTGACTCCCCGCACTACTTCGACCTGGAAAACCCGCTGCACGAGGAACGCCTGGCGCAGCCGCTCGAGACCCTGGCGGGCTTGGGTGGCCTGGTGGTGATCGACGAAGTGCAGCGCCGGCCGAACCTTTTTCCGGTGCTGCGGGTGCTGATCGACCGCTCCGATACGCCAGGGCAATACCTCCTGCTCGGCAGCGCCTCGCCTGCGCTGTTGCGCCAGGCCGGAGAGTCGCTGCTAGGCAGGGTCGAGACGATCGAGGTGAGCGGATTCAATCTCGCGGAGATCAACGAGACGGCTCAAACCTACGACGCCGCTGCCGTGCAGCAGTTGTGGTTGCGCGGCGGCTTTCCACGCTCCTGGCTGGCTGCCTCGGACGAGGACAGCCTGGCATGGCGCGCAAGCGCCATCGCCAGCCACGTCGAGGTCGATTTGCCGCGATTCGGCGTCAATATCGCCGCCCCGGCGATGCTGCGCTTCTGGCGCATGTTGGCGCACTATCACGGGCAGATCTGGAACGCCGCCAATCCGGCACGCTCGCTCGGCGTCTCCGAGCCGACCGTGCGGCGCTATCTCGACACGCTGACCCAGACCCTGATGGTGCGCCAGTTGCAACCCTGGCACGAAAACCTCGGCAAGCGACAGGTGAAGTCCCCGAAAATCTACTTTCGCGACACCGGCCTCCTGCACGCGCTAATGGGCGTGGCGACGCTGCCGGCGCTTCTCACGCACCCGCATTGCGGGGCGAGCTGGGAGGGCTTCGCCCTGGAGCAGGTTCTGCGCCTGGCCAGACCCGACGAGGCCTATTTCTGGGCCACGCACCAGGGCGCGGAGCTCGATCTGCTGATGCTGAATGGCGCGCAGCGCATCGGCGTCGAGTTCAAGCGCGTTGACGTGCCCAGAATCACGCCCTCCATGCGCGTGGCGCGCGATGACCTGAAGCTTGCCGCGCTCTACGTCGTCTATCCGGGCGACCAGCGTTTTCCATTGGGCGACGGCGTGGAAGCGGTGCCGCTATGGGCGGTTCTGCCTCATGCCGAGCCAGCAGCCAATCAACACTGAACAGCCCCGGGTTGCGCCAAGGCTCGCCGCATGGAGTCAGGCTGCAACGGCCTGGGGGCGCAGCAAGGTCGCTGCCAAACGCTCAAGCAGGCCGCGTCCCCGCCGCCTCCCAGGTGGGATACATCTCGCGCAACTTCATCTTCCAGAACTTGCCGGTCGAGGTGCGCGGGATCGCCGGCAGCGCCACATAGGCGTCGGGCAGCTGCCACTTGGCAAGGCTGGGAGCCAAGTGGGCGTTGAGTTCGGCCGGCGTGGCGCTGCTGCCCTCACGAAACACCACGCAGGCCAGCGGGCGCTCGGTCCAGCGCGGATGCGGCACGGCGATGACAGCTGCCTCGGCAATGGCGGGATGCGCCATGAGTGCATTTTCCAGGTCGACCGAACTGATCCATTCGCCGCCGGACTTGACCAGGTCCTTGGTACGGTCGGCGATGCGGATGTAGCCGTGTTCATCGATCGACGCGACGTCGCCTGTGCGCAAAAAACCGTCATCGGTGAACTTCTCCGGATCGGTCGGCGTCTCGTGGTAGCCGCCGGTGATGTAGGGTCCGCGCACCTGGATTTCGCCGGTGGTCTTGCCGTCCCAGGGCGCGACGCCGGCGTCGCCCATGATGCGGATGTCCATCACCGGTGTCGGCACCCCGGCGCAGGCATAGCGCGTCATGCGCGCCGACTCGTCCAGATGCTGCAGCTCGGGCTTGATGTAGGCCATGCTGGCCATCGGGCTGGTCTCGGTCATGCCCCAGCCCTGCGCGACGCCGATACCGAATTCGGCGAACTTGCGGATCGCGGCCTCGGGCATGGCAGCGCCGCCCACCAGGGTGCGCAGGCGCGGATGGAGCTTCCAGCGCCCGCGGTTGGCCTCCAGGAGCGGGATCATCGACAGCCAGATCGTCGGCACTCCCAGAGAATAGGTCGGCTGTTCGGCATGAAACAGGTCGAGCAGGTCCTCGGCATGCAGGTGCGGTCCGGGAAAGATCATCTTGACACCCATCATGACCGCCGCATAGGGCACGCCCCAGCAATTGGCGTGGAACATGGGCGTCACCGGCAGGACCGAATCGCGCCCCGAGAATCCCCAGTGGTCGGGCAGGCTCGCCACCAGCGAGTGCAGCACCGTCGAACGATGCGAATACACCACCCCCTTGGGGCGTCCGGTCGTGCCCGAGGTGTAGCACATTGCGATCGGGTCGTCCTCGTCGTGCGCAAGAGGAGTGAAGCCACCGGCGCCGGCGGCAATGAAGGCCTCGTAGTCCTCGGCCCTGGTCGCGCCGACCGTCCCGGCAAAGGGCACCACGATCACCTTCTCGAACGGCACCTTGTCGCGGATTTGTTCGTAGAGCGGCAGGAGGATGTCATCGACGATCAAGAAGCGGTCGCGCGCGTGATTGGCGATCCAGGCGATCTCGTCGGCCGACAGGCGCAGGTTCAGCGTATGCATGACCCCGCCCGCAGCGGGGATGCCGAAATAGGCCTCGAGGTGCCAGTGATGATTCCAGCACAGGGTGGCGACACGGTCGCCGCGCTTGAGCCCGACGCCCACGAGCGCGGCTGCCAGCGCCAGTGCGCGGTCGTGGAACTGCCCATAGGTGGTCCGCTTGACCGACTTGTCCGGCAGGCGCGAGACCAGCTCGACTGACCGGTACAAGGTCCTGGTTCGCTCCAGGAAATTATGTATCGACAGGGGCACACGCTGCATCGTGGAACGCACGTTCACCTCGCTATTGGATCAACGACAGAAACGATTGACTTCCGACTGCAGTTGGGCAACGCGCGATTCGCGCTCGGTGTCAGACATGAACTCGCGCTCACCGCGGTCGTTGCGAGTGAAGACGCGTCGCTGCACCTGCAGGTCGGCCAGATCGCCGCGGGCGCTCTTGCACTGACGCTCGCGCACAGCGGTATCCTTGGCGGCTTTGGCCTCCTCTTCTTCGCGCTTGACTTGGCGCTGGCGAAATGCGGTCTCCTGGTCCTTGACCGAGGGCGTCGCAGCGCCGGCCGCCCGGTCGCTCTTGGGAGCCGCTTCGCGGATCGGCATTTCCTTGGACTTGCCCGAGGCAGGCGGGCGCTCGCCATAGTGCGTGCGGCCCTTTTCGTCGACCCACTTGTAGACCTGCGCCGCCACAGGTGTGACCGCCAGCAGCGCCGGGAGCAGGACGGCGATCAGGCGCATGGCAGCCGACTCTCCCCGCAAATTTTCAAGGCACACCGCGGCACGATCAGCTCAGTAGCGAGTACGGGCCGCCGGCTTCCAGCGCCCGCGCATAGGCCGGGCGGGCGTGGATGCGCTCCAGGAACTGCGCAAGCTTCGGATAGCGCTGATCGAGGCCGCCGCGTGTGGCCGCAGCCTCCAGCGGAAAGCTCATCTGGATGTCCGCGGCGCTGAACTCGTCGCCTGCGAACCAGGGCGATTTCGCAAGCTCCGCATCCATGTAGGCCAGCTGCGACTCGATGTTGGGAATCACGAACGACTTCATCACCCGGTCCGCGATGCCGCGCGCGATCGGCTTGGCGAAAAACGGCATGGGCGCAGTCCGCACGCGCCCGAACACCAGTGCCATGAGCAACGGGGGCATGGCGGAACCCTCGGCAAAATGCAGCCAGTAGGTGAAGCGGCGCGCCGCCTCGGTGCCGGCCTCAGGCTGCAGGCGCCCCTTGCCATGCGCTTCCAGCACATATTCGATGATCGCGCCCGACTCGGCCACCGTAATCCTGCCGTCGGTCAGCACCGGCGACTTGCCCAGCGGATGCACTGCCTTGAGTTCCGGCGGCGCGAGGCTGGTCTTCCTGTCGCGCTCGTAGCGCTTGACCTTGTACTTGAGGTCGAGCTCCTCGAGCAGCCAGAGAATGCGCTGCGAACGTGAGTTTTCCAGATGGTGGATGGTGATCATCGTGGACCACGACGGGGCCGGCGCCCGCGCTCTGTGACAAGGCCTGCAATCTTACCGATGAACCGCCACCACCACGCCGCACACAACTTCGTGGTCAATGACGCGCAATCTGCTGCTTGCCATTCCAGTAATACATAATTGCGGGTTGCACTCTTGTCCGGCGTATTCGTAGCGCCTTTTGCCCGCCCGGTTTTCCCTGAAATCGGAAGGGAATTGTGTAGAGCGACCGGACCGACACACAACCTCCCCACTCGAACCTGGCTTCCTCACCCCATACGGAGTTCTTGCATGCCGACCATGAAATGTCTGATCGCACTAGCCCTTGGCGCTGCCGCTATTGCATCTTCCCTGACGCAGGCGCAGACCTTTCCCACCAAACCTGTGCGCATCATGGTCGGCGCCTCCGCCGGCGGCGGCACCGACATCATCGCGCGCATGCTGGCGGACAAGTTCAACGACGCCTTCAAGGCCAGCTTCGTGGTCGAGAACCGTCCCGGCGCCTCCAACACCATCGCCGCCGACATGACCGCCAAGGCACCGCCCGACGGCCACACCCTGCTGGCGGCCACCAACACGGGCCAGGCAATCGCACCGCACCTTCTGAAACTGGCGTTCGACCCGATCCGCGACCTGACACCCATCGCCCTCATCGTCACGGTACCCAACGTGCTGGTCGCCAATGCCAATCTGCCGGCCAAGGATGTCCGGGAACTGATCGCGCTCATGCGCGCGAAGCCGGATGAATTCAAATTTGCCTCATCCGGCGTGGGCAGCACCCAGCACATCGCCGGCGAGGCCTTCAAGTTCGCCACCGGAACAAGGATGATCCACGTGCCCTACAAGGGCTCGAGCCAGGCCCACCTGGATGTCATCGGCGGCCAGGTGCAGGTGATGTTCGACACCACCTCGAGCGCAATGGGGCACATCAGGGGCGGCAAGCTGAAAGCGCTGGCGCTGACCACCCCGCAGCGTTCCGCGGAACTGCCCAACGTGCCGACACTCGCCGAAGCAGGTGTCACAGGCGCCGACATGAGCACCTGGTACGGCCTCTATGTGACCGCCGGCACGCCACGGGCGATCGTCGAGCGCCTGCAGACCGAGACCGCCAGGATCCTCACCCTGCCGGATGTGCAGGCGCGCCTCAGGGGACTCGGCGGGGAACCGGGCAACATTTCGCCGGAGCAGTTCGCGGCACTGAATCGTGCCGAGTTCGAGCGTTTCGGCAAGCTCATTCGCGACGCCAGCATCAAGATCGACGCGAACTAGAGATGAAGCCGGTCATCGCACTTTTCACCGGCGACCCCGCCGGCATCGGACCCGAGCTGACCGCCAAGCTGCTGGCCGACCCGGACACACACGCCAAGGCCGATGTGGTCCTGATCAGCCATCGCGCCGGCATCGATGGCATGCCGCCGGTGCCCGTACACGACTGGTCCGGACTCGCGGCACCGGCTTTCGAGCGCGGCGTGGTCGGCGAGCGCAATGGACGCTTCATGCTGGAGGCCCTCACCGAGGGCGCGCGGCTGGTCACTTCCGGGCGTGCCGATGCGCTGTGCTTTGCCCCGCTCAACAAGGGCGCGCTGCGCGCCGGCGGCATGCACCAGGAGGATGAGATGCGGTGGTTCGCCGAGCTCCTGGAGTACAACGGGCCGTGCGGCGAACTCAACGTCCTGGAGAACCTCTGGACCTCGCGCGTCACCTCGCACATTCCACTCAAGGATGTCTCCGGGCATCTCTCATCAGAGAAAGTGGCCGGAGCCATCCAGATGATCATCGAATCCCTGCGCGCTGCCGGCAAGGTCCATCCGCGCGTGGCGGTGTGCGGCCTCAATCCGCATAACGGCGACAACGGCAACTACGGCGATGAAGAAGGCCGCATCATCGAACCAGGCGTGAAGCTCGCCGCCTCGCGCGGCTACCAGGCCGACGGTCCTTTCCCTGCCGACACGGCCTTTGTGCGCGCGATCAAGACGGATGGTTCAGGGTACGACGGTGTAGTCACGATGTACCACGATCAAGGCCAGATCGCCATGAAGCTCATGGGCTTCGAGCGTGGTGTCACCGTGCAGGGCGGACTGCCGATCCCGATCACCACCCCGGCGCACGGCACTGCCTACGACATCGCCGGCAAGGGGCTTGCCAACCCGCAGGCCATGAAAAACGCTTTCGACCTCGCGGTGCGCATGGGGGCGAGCCGGCGCGCGGCCAGGTGATCGACACCGGGCCTCACCCGAGAGACCCGGCCCTGCGCCGCATTCGGACGCTTGATTCAAGGAGCAGATTTTGCAATACGACGACGTCGTCCTCGGTCGCCGCAGCATTCGCGGCTACAAGCCCGATCCGGTGCCGCGCGCGCTGATCGAGGAAATCATCGGCCTGGCGATGCGCTCGCCTTCTTCGATGAACACCCAGCCGTGGAATTTCTACATCATCACAGGCGAGCCGCTCAATCGCATCCGTGCCGGCAATACCGAGCGCATGGTGGCCGGTGTGCCGCAGTCGCGCGAGTTCCGCATCGGCAAAGGGTTCGAAGGAGCGCACCGCGACCGCCAGGTCGGAGTAGCCAAGCAGCTCTTTGCCGCCATGGGCATCGCGCGCGACGACAAGGACGGCCGCCAGGACTGGGTGCTGCGCGGCTTTCGCCAGTTTGACGCGCCGGTCTGCATCATCGTGACCTACGACAAGGTGCTGGACGGCAGCGATGACACGCCGTTCGACTGTGGCGCCGTGGCCACCGCGCTTGTCAATGCTGCCTGGTCGCGCGGACTGGGCGCGGTCATCAACAGCCAGGGCATCATGCAGTCGCCGGTGGTGCGCAAGCACGCCGGCATCGCCGACGACCAGGTCATCATGAAGAGCATCGCGCTGGGTTGGCCGGACGAAAGCTTTCCGGCAAATGCCGTGGTGTCAGAGCGCAAGTCGGTGGCCGAAGCGACCGTCTTTGTCGGATTCGACGGTGACGCTCAAGTAAGATAGTCCGACCTGCCGCGTGACGTCGCTTCGTCGCGCGCTGCCTAACCCCAAGAGGACGCCATGCTTGTCGAACGCATCTGGACCGGCAATTCCTACCGCAATTACAACTATCTGATCGCCTGCGCCGAAACCGGCGAGGCGCTGGCCATCGACCCGCTGGACCACGAAAAATGTCTGGCCACCGCACTGCGACGCGGCTGGAGCATCACGCAGATCCTCAACACTCACGAGCACCACGATCACACCGGCGGCAACGACGCGGTCGTGGCCAGGACCGGCGCCAAGGTCATCGCGCACCACAAGGCCGGTGGCAAGATCGCGGGCGTGGACCGCGGTGTCGCGGCAGGTGATGTGATCAAGGTCGGCAAGACCGTCGAACTCGAATGCCTGGACACGCCCGGGCACACGATGTGCCATGTGTGCCTGCGTGCCCATGGCGACCACCCGGCGATCTTTTCGGGTGATACGCTGTTCAACGCCGGCGCCGGCAACTGCCACAACGGCGGCAACGTACTGGACATGTTCGCGACCTTCGCCAGGCAACTGGCCACCCTGCCCGACGACACGCGCGTCTATCCGGGGCACG
This sequence comes from Burkholderiales bacterium, assembly GCA_046160545.1. Taxonomy (GTDB): domain Bacteria; phylum Pseudomonadota; class Gammaproteobacteria; order Burkholderiales; family JAEUOS01; genus JAEUOS01. The sequence continues at coordinate 5,361 of JBJXGS010000016.1, read as the reverse complement.
ACTACATCGAGAACAACCTCAAGTTCACGCTTTCGCGCGAGCCTGACAACGAAGCCGCCCGTGCGCTCCTGCCCAAGGTGGAAAACCACGATCCGGCGACGTCCGTCGTCACGACCATCGGTGAGGAACGCAAGTTCAACACCTTTTTCCGGCTGGCGAGTGCCACGGTGATCGCCAAACTGCGCGAGGCCTTTCCCGACATCGGCGCCGCGCCGGATGCGAAGACCGTCTTCGTCAAGCTGCGCGAACTGCGCAACAAGTGGTAGGTCACCGCTAGCCGGTCCGGCTGCGGAGGCTCAGTACCCCGCAGCCGCGTACGGCGTGACGCCATCGCGCCGGTAGACCAGAAGGCGGCGCCGGTACGATACGACGGTCTCGCCCTTCTGGTTGCGCCCCAGCGTGTCCACGGTCAGGATGCCTTCGTTTGGTCGCGACTTGGATTCGCGCTTCTCGATGATCGATGACTGGGCCTCGAGCGTGTCGTCATCGTGCACCTCGGCACCCAGGACAATGTCGGTCCAGCCCAGGTTGGCGACCACGCGGCCGAAGGTGCGCGTGGTCATCGCGGTGACTGCACCAATCACCCATGCTTCGCCGAAGCGCACAACACCACCCGCGTGCTGCCCTGCCCATTCGAGGTCGTGGTACTGCGGCGCCAGTTCCAGCGAGCGCCACGCGTGGCGCATGGCCTCTTCCTTCTGCATGCTGCGGCGCGGCCAGTGGATGAAGGTCTCGCCAGGCTCGCAGTCTTCGAAAAACAGCCCCACCTGCTCGGTGAGCGCGCCATCAGCCTCGGTGCGATAGGCGTGGTAGCGCGCCTCGGTCGCAGGCTCCCCGCCTGCGCCACCCGCTTCTTCGGGGTGGCGGCCACGCCGGTAGACGGCCACCGAATAAGTCACGCGCGCGATCTCGCGGCCGTCCTGGTTGAAGCCATGGCAGATCACGTCGACCTGCCCGGTATCGGGGTTTGCTGTGTCGGACAGCCCTACGATCTGCGACTCGGTATAAATCGTGTCGCCGCCGAAGACTGGCGCGGTCATCGCGATCTCGGAGAACCCGGTCAGACGCGCCTTGCGACCAAAGGTCTTGGATGACATGCCGATCAGGCGCTGCAAGGTCAGTGTGGACACCATGAGCTCGCGCTTCCAGGCGGTCTGGCCGGCATACCTGGCGTCGTAGTGAACCATTGCGCCGTTGACCGTGTCGAGCGACTCTTCGACATTGTCCTGCTGCGAAAAGGTCACGCCCGGGCGATGGCGAAAGCGCTGTCCCGGCGCGAAGTCCTCGAAGTCCAGCCCGAAGCGCTCGCGCAGGCGGCCGTCGGCAAGGCGACGGAAGGCGTACAAGCTCATCTGTGTTTTCTCCTCAGCTCGGTAATGTCAGCCGGCCCGCGCCAGCACGCGGCGCGCCGCACGCACCACCGGTTCGTCAACCATCTTGCCGCGATAGGTGCAGACGCCGCCGGCGGCCGCTTCATATGCCGCCAGCACGCCACGCGCGTTCTCGACCTCGCCCGCCGTGGGCGTAAAGGCGTCGGCAATGGTCCCGACCTGGCCAGGATGGATGGCGAGCTTGCCGGTGAAGCCCAGCGCGCGCACGCGCGCGCATTCGGACGCCAGGCCCGGAGCATCGTCGATGCCCAGGTAGGGCACGTCCAGCGCAGCCAGCCCGGACCCTGCCGCGGCGCGCACCAGTAGCGCACGGTGTGCCAACAAGGCATCCCATTCGAAAGCGCAGCCGAGGTCGGCCGCGAGATCAACTCCACCAAATCCCAGGGTGCGCAACGCTGTCGACGATCGCGCAATCGCGTGCGCTGCCTCGAGCCCGATCGCGGACTCGATCAGCGCCGCCAGCGCGACCCCGGCGCCGGCAGGCCCGGCGGCGCGCAAGTGGCGCGTGACGATATCGACCTCGGCCGCCGACTCGACCTTGGGCAGCAGGATCGCGTCCGGGGCGTGCCCGGCGCGCGCGATGTCGGTCAGCGCCAGCAGGTCGCGCATGCCCGAGGCAAGCGTGATCGAGTTGATGCGCACGCAGACCAGAAACCCGGCCTTCTCCACACCGCTACGCTGGCGCAGCCACTCCACGACACCGGCGCGGGCGCTGTCCTTGTCGGCCGGGCCGACCGCGTCCTCCAGGTCGATGATCAGTCCGTCGGCGCGCGTCGCCGCGGCCTTGGCAAACCGGTCCGGGCGCGTGCCGGGGGTAAAGAGCAGGGAGCGCGCGAGCGCCAGGTCAGGCATGAAATTTCCTCGTTGCGTTGGTTGAAAGCCGGCTCTGCACCCTAGACCACACCCATTGCTCGCAGGCGCTCGATCTCCTCGGGCGCGACGCCGGCGGCAGCCAGCACCGCGGCACTGTGTTCGCCCAGGGTCGGCGCGCGCCCACCCGCAACCCGCCCGGTGTAACGCACCGGCGGGGCCAGCATGCGCAGCGACTCGCCCGAGGGCAACGGAATCGCCGCGATGCGACCGCCCTCGGTGACCCAGGGATTGTCCAGTGCCTGACGAATGTCGAAGATCGGCGCGGCCGGCACGCGGCCGGCGAAATCGGCCAGCCACTCCTCGGTGCCGCGCGCCATCAGCGCCTCATCGAGAAGTTCGGTCAAAAGGTCGCGATGCGCCAGGCGCGCCGGAAAGCTGGCAAAGCGCGGATCGTCCTTCCATTGCGGCCGTCCGATGCGATTGCACAGCACGCCCCAGAATTTCTCCTTGTTGCACATGACGAAGATCCAGCCGTCCCGAGTGCGGTAACTCTGGCAGGGTGTGAGCGAGGCATGTGCCGAACGCGGCAGCCGGCCAGTGACGCTGCCGTCGTTCAGGTACCAGTGGCCCAGGTAGTTGAGGTTGTAGAGCGCAAGATCGAAGAGGCTCACGTCGACGTCGCGGCCACGCCCACTGGCGCGCGCCTCCAGGAGTCCGGCCAGGAGACCCATGGAGCACACCGCTCCGGTCATGAAGTCGATCAGCGACAGGCCGGCGCGCGCCGGCGCGCTGCCCGGCTCGCCAGTGACCGAAAAGTAGCCGGCCTCCGCCTGCATCAGGTAGTCGTAGCCAGGCCAGGTCGCACGTTCGCCCTCGCGGCCATACGCTGTCAGATGGGCGCAGACGATGCGCGGATTGACATCGGCCAGGTCGGCATAGGTGAGGCCCAGGCGCGCCGGCACATCGCCGCGCATGTTGGAGGTGACCGCATCCGCACTCGCCGCGAGGCGCCGGAACACCGCTCGCCCCTCGGCGTGATTGAGGTTCAAGGTCAGGCTCTTCTTGCCGCGATTGAGACCCTGGTAGAAGATGCTCTGCGCGGTCTGCGGCAGATCGGCGCGGAACTGCGGCCCGACGCTGCGCGCCATGTCGCCGCCGTCGGCCGGGTTCTCGATCTTGATGACCTCGGCCCCCATGTCGGCCAGAAACTGCGTGGCAAACGGCCCCGCACCGTACTGCTCGACTGCCAGGATCTTGAGACCGGAAAGCACTGCCACCCCTTGTGAACAAAGTTGGTGGCGAACCATATACCATAGTCGGCCAGTCCGCCCGCAAGCCAAGGAGTGCCCATGCCGTTTTCGATCCTGCAACGCCTCGCCTTCGTTCTCGCCGCTGCCGGGCTCGCTTGTACGACCGGTGTAAACGCGCAGGCCTGGCCCGCCAAGCCGATCCGCGTCATCGTCCCCTTCCCCGCCGGCAACGCCGGCGACGTGACCGCACGGGCGCTGGCCGACCGGCTGGGCCAGCGCCTGGGGCAGCCGCTGGTGGTTGACAACCGCGCCGGCGCCCAGGGCGCCATCGGCGTGGACGCGGTGGCCAAGGCGGCGCCCGACGGCTACACGCTCCTGGTCTCTTCGCTCTCGCCGCTGGTCATCACGCCGCACGTGTCGAAGGCGATCCCCTACAACGCGCTGGCCGACCTGGCGCCGGTCGCGCGCGTCGGCTGGACCGGAATGATCCTGGTCGCGCCGACCAACCATCCGGCCAATTCGGTACGCGATGTAGTCGCGCATGTGCGCGCCAACCCGGGCCGCGTGAGCTACGCGTCGCTCGGTGCGGGAACGATCTCGATGCTGACCATGGAGGTCTTCAAGGAAGCTGCCAAGCTCGACATCCTGCACGTGCCCTACAAGGGCAGCGCGCAGGCGATCACCGACCTGATCGGCGGGCAGGTGCCACTCATGTTCGACGGCATGACTTCGTCCTACGCGCACGTCAAGGGCGGCCGGCTCAAGGCGCTGGCGATCTCGGCCACCAATCGCTCGGCGCTTGCGCCCGAGATTCCTACCCTGGCCGAATCCGGCATCGCCGACCTGCGCAACATCGGCGTGGAAGGCTGGACGGCGCTGCTTGCACCTGCGGGCACGCCACGGGCGATCGTCGACCGCCTCAATACCGAGATCAATGCACTGCTCGGCGATGCGGAATTCAAGGCCCGCGTCAACGGCCAGAACCTCGACCTCTACGCGCCCTCGACCTCGGCGCAGTTCGGAGAATTCATGGCGCGCGAGTCGGCGCGCTGGGGTGCTGTCGCGAAGACACTCAAGCTGGAGGCGCAGTAGCGCGCTGTAGTCAGAGACTCGCTGCCCGCGCTGGGGCCACCCGGCCTGCTGTCGCGCTGGCGCGTCGATGCTGCCCTCAGGGCAGACGCACATCCAATTTCAGGCGTTTGGCCGCGGACACCAGCGTCCGGTCGAATGTGACCACGGACTTGCAGCCATGGCCGAATGCAATTGCCAGGTGCAGCGCGTCATTGCTGCCCAGCGCGCAATCGGAACTCGCCAGCCATTCGCGAGCCGTTTTGAAATGCTCGTCCAAGGCCGCCAGCATGCGGAAGTTCGTCTCGACCAGGCGTATGAACTGCTGCCGAACGGCCAGTCCGGCGCCACGCGACAGGAATTTCTTGCGCACGCGCAGACCGACGTTGGCGAACACCTCGACCTCCGTCCATGAACTCAGCGCGACCGGGTCGGAAGTCGAACCGAACCAGGACTCTGCGGCAGGTGTCAGGTCGTCTTCGGCAAGGAGCGACAGGACCACGCTGGAATCGACATAGATCACCAGCCGGGTTCCCCGTCGCGCATCTTCCGCACCATGTCGGCTGAAGTCAGCGGTGATCTCGGCATCCGCGCACGAAACGCACGCAGACGCTCCAGGTCGACTCTTGGTTTGGAGGCCTGAGCGGTGATCGATACGATTCGCGCGACCGGCTTCCCGCGCTTGGTCAGGGTGATCGATTCGCCCTGCTCGGCTTGTTGCACCAGCGCGCTTAACTGGGCCTTGGCTTCGGCGATGCTGTACGCACCCATGCTTGTTCCGATATGACTATCTACATGGTCATATTGTAACGACAAAGGAATAATGAATTCTTACGCAA